>JBJTKU010000137.1:0-4945 GCA_046096605.1 Candidatus Planktophila sp.
GGATAATTTTCAAGATTTAAAAAATTCTTAGCAACCTTGTACTCTTATACACATGCGTAGCTACGTGGGTACAACCTTTGATGAGCTTTCAACGCTACTCGAGGAGAGAGCACTCGCAGTACATACCTTTTTTGCCGCCACGAAAGAGTTCAATTCTCAACATCCGGACCTGGATGAAGAAGAGCGTGAATATATTCTCTCGATGCTTGCCGCCGAAGAAGCCCTTGAATTGCGGGAGAATGGATCTGGTTTTGTAATTGCGGTGGATGTTCCAGACCAGTTCATAACAGAACATGGTGCAGATAGCATCATGACAAGCCAGGCACTGGAACTTGACTGGGTTGCCTGCATCTTTCTTATCTCTCCCGATGACGAAGAATTAACCTGGTACGGCGTCCAAGAGGTAAGCCAACTTCTGCCTTCCTGGAAAAACTAATGCCTACCATTGAAGAGTTTGTTCAGGGTAGAAGCCCACTCACGGGCCCACAGATTTATCGCCTCCGTGAATTAATTGCCGATTGGCAGTTGCTCTCAGATCTCTCATTTGCAGATTTGATTCTTTGGGTTCCTCTTCGTAAAGATATGAAGAGTTGGCCAACAGGATATGTAGCAATTGCACATATCCGTCCCATGACAGCGGCAACAGTCTTTGCCCACGACGTACTTGGCGAAGAGATTGGGTGGGGAGAAAGGCCAAATATCGATCACGCTTTATCGAGCGCTGAAATTATTCGAGATACAGTTCCTGAGAAAGTGGGAGATCTTCTGATTAAGGAAGAGACAACCCCTGTTCTCTATGAGGATGAAGTTATTGCTGTGATTTCGCGTCATCGTGATTCTGAATTAATGCGACAACCCTCCAGACTTGAACTCAACTATCGCGAGATTGCTCATCAGCTCTATCGCATGGTGGCAGAAGGCAACTTTCCATACGAAGACGCCAACTCATACTTTGATCCAGCTCCACGAGTGGGAGATGGACTACTACGACTAGATCTCAATGGAGTGATCACTTACGCAAGCCCCAATGCTCGATCTGCCTTCGGTCGCATGGGTTGCAATAGCGCGCTAGAAGGACAAGTGTTAACCGAAGTTGCTGAACAGATTTCAACTCCACAAAGTCAAGCTCACGAAGAAGCGCTACGAGTTCAACTCTCAGGTAAGGCAATTAGGCGGGTTGAGATGGAAAACAGTGGCGGAACAATCGAGCTTCTCGTGCTCCCATTGATCAAGGGATCAGATCGAACTGGTGCCCTGGTTTTACTGCAAAACGTCACTGAACTACGCCGCCGCGAGCGTGAACTTGTCACTAAGGATGCAACAATTCGAGAGATTCACCATCGCGTGAAAAATAATCTCCAGACAGTCTCAGCGCTGTTAAGGCTGCAGGCTAGACGCATCGATGATCCAGCGGCAAGTGCTGCACTCAATGAGGCGGTACGTCGAATAGCATCGATTGCGCTCGTTCATGAGACTCTCTCATCAGGAACCGATGCCTCTGTTGCATTTGATGATGTACTCGATAGATTAGTTTCACATTCACTCGAATTAAGTTCACGCATGAATGAGTTGGCAATCACAAGAAGTGGAGAGCTCGGGTCGCTAGATTCAGTAGTTGCTACACCTCTTTCACTCGTGGTGACCGAGCTCATTCATAACGCTCTAGAACACGGTCTTGAAAAAGGCGGTAGCACCCTAGAAATTCTCCTCGAACGAAATGTAAGTAGCGCAACAATTTCGATTATCGATAACGGGGTTGGCCTTCCAGAAGGTTTTGATGTAGCAACATCATCAAACCTTGGACTTCAGATTGTTCGCACCCTTACCGAAAATGAATTAAAGGGAACTCTGATTTTGGAATCCACCGAACGCGGAACAACTGCCAGTCTTAACTTCCCGCTTTAGGAAAGCCGGTCAAACCTTAATTATGTGGCTCCAAAGAGCGAGCGCGGTTTCGGGCTGCGCGACGCTTAAGTGCGCGGCGCTCATCTTCTGAAAGGCCGCCCCAAACGCCGGCATCCTGTCCGCTCTCGAGTGCCCATGCTAGGCAAGGCTCTTTCACGATGCAGCGATTACAGACCTTCTTTGCCTCTTCGATCTGGGTGATGGCCGGACCTGTATTTCCAACGGGGAAGAAGAGTTCAGGGTCTTCATCGCGGCATGCTGATTGATGTCGCCAATCCATGATCTCTCCTTACGCTTACAGTCATGAGCCAGAGAATCTCATCTGGCGCAAAGAGTAATTCTCTCGTGTCTTACTCCCTTAAACAAGAAGGGAGCGAGAAAGATTCCTACTTTTAAGGTGATATACATCGCGTGAAGAGTGCCCCCGACAGGAATCGAACCTGTGCACCCGCCTCCGGAGGGCGGTGCTCTATCCCCTGAGCTACGGGGGCGCAGGTGCGGCTAGTTTACGTGAAGAAAGTTTGCTACAACCATGAAAGACTTCGGATATGAGCAATTCACATGAAGTCGCCTATTTTGCAACTGGCTGTTTCTGGGGCGCTGAGCGTCGATTCTGGTCCCTCGATGGAGTAGTTGAGACATCCGTGGGCTATATGGGAGGAACAACTATTGATCCGACATATGAAGATGTCTGCACCGGTCGAACAGGCCATGCTGAGATGGTCAGAGTTACCTTCGATCCTTCTCTGATTTCATATGATCGACTTCTCGAAGAATTTTGGGTGATGCACGATCCCACCTCACTCAATGCTCAAGGTGGAGATATCGGAACTCAATATCGAAGTGCAATTTATACGGTGGGTGAGAAACAGATGGCCCAAGCGCTGGCCTCGTGTGCGACCTACCAGGAAGCCCTCACCAATGAAGGACTCGGCAAGATAGTTACCCAGATCGAGAGCGCCGAACCATGGAAATATTTCTTTGCTGAGGAGTATCACCAGAAGTATTTAGCTAAGAATCCCAACGGTTACGACTGCCACTCAAGCACAGGAGTCGCATTTCCTCACTAAGTGGATTCTTCGCCCCTTGATATTTGCAGATTCTGGGGTTACTTTTACAGTCACTTTCAGAAAATGGATCGCGCTCTTTCAGTCTGCCACAGATGCTGATGAGTCAGGTGAGTCAGGTGAGTCAGGTGAGATGGAGGAGCTATGGCCGGCATTAAAGAGATCGCAGAACTTGCCGGTGTCTCGATCGCCACAGTCTCACGCGCGCTTCGCGGACTCCACCATGTCAATCCTGAGACTCGCAAAAAAATTGTTGAGGCAGCCGAAAACCTTGGATATCCCATCACTACGGATTCGGATAAGGCAGCACCGCAACGTACCAACAGTGTAGGAATCGTCGCCCCATATATCTCCAGATGGTATTTCGCACAAGTTATTAGCGGAGCAGAACAGGCACTGCGCGAGGCCGGTCTAGATCTACTTCTCTATAACTTTAGTCAGATGAAGGGGCGCGAGCGACTCTTTCAACATCAACTGCTTAAAGGTCGCGTTGATGCTCTGATTGTTATTAGTTTGCCACCTACAGAAGAAGAGTTTGAGTCGATGCTCAGCTTGGGGATTCCAGTAGCACTTGTAGGTATGCACCATAAAGATTGCGCAAGCGTTGCTATCGATGACGTAGCTGCTGCGCGCACGGCAACACAGCATTTAGTAAATCAAGGTCATACAAATATTGCGCTGATGTCTGGCCACCCAGATGATCCATTTAATTTTAGCGTTCCGCAAGATCGCCGAAAGGGCTTTCTTCAGGTACTTGTTGAAAATGGCTTGGAGTGGGATCCAGCTCGTGAGGTACATGGTGGATTCACAATGCATACCGCAGCACGTGCGATGGATGATCTCCTTGCCAGACCTCATCGCCCTACGGCAATCTTCTGCGAATCAGATGAGATGGCATTTGGCGTTATGCAGGCCATGCGTAGACATGGATTGAAATGTCCTGACGACATCTCAATCGTTGGTTTTGATGGACATGAGATGTCGGAATTTTCAGAGCTCACAACTATCGAACAACCTGTGCAATTGATGGGGGAGATGGCTGCCTGGTCGATTATGGAGGGCTTGCGAAAACCTACAAAAGAGCCAAGTTCGCTTATTGTTCCCACAACACTTGTGGTGCGAAACTCGACAAAACGTCTAGTTTCCGATGGGGCTTAGTGGAATACTCGCACTATGAGCGATCAGATCGTTAAAGCGCCTACCCTTGCAGAGCTTGCAACACATCACAGCGAAAAGTGGAGAGCCTTTCCAGCAGATGTTATCCCGCTTCCAGTTGCTGAGATGGATTTTCCGATTGCCGAACCCATCAAAGCGTTACTTCACTCCATGGTGGAGAACTCAGATATGGGTTATCTGGGAGCAATCCCAGAGTTAGGCGCAGCATTCTCATCTTTTGCGCAGACGCGTTGGAATTGGAGCGTTGATCCCACTAGGGTCAGGGTCGCAACCGATGTTGGTGTCGGGGTAGTTGAAATCTTACGAGTCTTCACAAATCCCGGAGATCGGGTTCTTATCAGCTCGCCGGTTTATCAGAATTTCTATACCTGGATGAATGAGACTCGAGTTACCTGCGTCGACGTGCCATTTATTCATCAGAATTCAGATGACATTAGCCAGCAATGGCAGATTGATTGGTCTGCCATTGAAGAGGCTTACAGCAGCGGGATAAAGATCCACCTTCTATGTTCTCCACACAATCCCATAGGAAGAGTGTATTCCGAAGACGAACTCAAGAAATTTATCGCTCTAGCTCTTAAGCACAACGTAATTATTGTTAGCGATGAAATCCATGCTCCACTTGAATATCTCGGTCATCCGTTTACGCCAATTTTAAAGCTCGGCCAGGATGCCCAACACGTTGCTGTGGTGGTCACGGCCGCAAGCAAGGGTTGGAACATCGCAGGGCTCAAGTGCGCGATTATCGTCTCCGGTAGTCAGCAGATGCATGAAAAATTAGATGTACTGCCTTATTC
>JBJTKU010000138.1:0-5327 GCA_046096605.1 Candidatus Planktophila sp.
CATATGTTTAAAATTCATGCCATAGATACCAGCCATCATGGTTGGAGTCGACGCGAGAGCTACCCAAGAAGTTATCTTGCGCATATCTTCATTTTGTTGCACCTGGACATGTGCCAAATCAGCACTCAGCGCAGATGTCAATAGGTCATCGAGTCCATCTGCAATATCGACTGCGCTATGAAGATGATCAAGAGTGTCACGAAAAAATGGTGCAAGTTGATCTGGAACGATGTCATTGAAATCAACAGCAAGACGCTGCAATGGAACCAAGAGCGGATGGATTGCATGGCGAAACTCTAAAAGTTCACGCTTTAAGAAATAAATTTTTTCAGAATTGTACGCTTTACGATCGCTAAAGACACTCTGCTCCACTTCGATCACATCTTTTTCAAGCTCTGCCGCAATTGCAATGTAGGCATCGATTACTTGATCCATAATTGCGTGCAAGACTGCGTATGGCCCATGTTTTAAAAGTCCAGGGTGTTGTTCTAGTCGGCTACGAACACCGGCCAACGGTGAACCTTCTCCGTGGCGAACAACAACAATGTAGTGTTCGCCGATAAATGCCAAGATTTCACCGGTTGTTACCTGGCTGGCTTGCTCTTCGTAGAATGTTGTTCTGAAAACAACAAATGTCATTCCTTCATATGTTTCCAGTTTTGGTCGCTGCTTTGCATGGATTGCATCTTCGATTGCCAAAGGGTGGAATTCAAAATCTTTTACAAGGGCATCAAATTCAGCGCTTGTTGGTTCATTGACTCCAACCCAGACAAAGCCACCATCTTTGCGAGCGCTTGCAATAAGTTCAGAGATAGATTTCCCATCGAGTGCGCGCTTGCCATCTTGATAGAGTGCGTGATCTAGAATCATGGCTGGAATCTTCTCACCGCCCCGTGCTTGGCTAAGGGAGATGAGCAATCTCATTAATTAAGATGGCGGAAACTTTCTTAGCTACTCACCCTGTGGAAGGGAAAAACGGTTTTGACCAGCACTTTTATCGGAAATCTGGTGTAGCAGAGCACTTTACCCACACCTTATACACAACCATCCACAGGCAAAGGGTGGGTTATCCACCCCCTTATACACACCTTCTCCACACTGGCCTTCTCACTCTTTAGCGTTGGAGCCCCACCCTCGCCTAAATTTCGCTTCGCAGCGTGTCAGAGGTAGATGGGAGTGTGAGCATTGTGAGCATCGCAGAACTTCCTAATAATTCAAGCCGTTCTTATTCAACGGTCGGTGCCGAGTTTGAACGCACACCACCACAGGATTTAATCGCCGAACAATCTGTTCTTGGCGCAATGATGTTGTCGAAAGATGCAATCGCCGATGTCATCGAAGTAATTCGCGAACGCGATTTCTACCGTCCTGCACATGAACTTATCTATGATGCAATTCTTGATCTCTATGGACGTGGAGAACCAGCTGATGCGATTACAGTCTCGGCAGAACTCACAAAGCGTGGAGATATTGCACGCGCCGGTGGAGCACCCTACCTTCACACCTTAATCTCATCTGTTCCAACTGCTGCAAATGCTGGTTACTACGCAAAGATCATTCTTGAACATGCAATTATGCGTCGCCTCGTTGAGGCCGGAACTAAGATTGTGCAACTCGGATATAACACCGAAGGTGAAGTCGATGATGCTGTCGATCAAGCCCAGGCCGAGGTCTATGCGGTAACAGAGCGTCGCTCTTCAGAAGATTATGTGCAGCTCTCAACAATTTTGCCACAAGCACTTGATGAAATTGAAGCAATCTCAAAAGGTGCAGGTGTTGAAGGAGTAAAGACAGGTTTCCGCGATCTCGATCTTCTTACACACGGATTACATCCTGGAAATATGATTGTCCTTGCAGCACGTCCTGCAGTAGGTAAATCAACTCTTGGTCTTGATATCGCACGTTATGCATCGATTCACGAGAATAAAACTTCCGTCATCTTCTCTCTAGAAATGTCTAAATCAGAAATTACAATGCGTATGTTGTCAGCCGAAGCTCGCGTTGGTCTCAACAGCATCCGCTCTGGACAGCTAAGCGATGATGATTGGGCAAAGCTTGCGCGACGTATGGGCGAGATCTCTGATGCCCCGCTCTTTATCGATGATTCACCAAATCTTTCAATGATGGAGATTCGCGCAAAAGCTCGTCGCCTCAAACAGCGCCACAACCTGCAATTGGTTGTTATCGACTATCTCCAGTTGATGAGCTCAGGTAAGCGTGTTGAGAACCGTCAACAAGAAGTCTCTGAATTTTCACGTCAGTTGAAGTTGATGGCTAAAGAGCTCGATGTTCCGGTTATCGCCATCTCGCAGCTCAACCGTGGACCTGAACAGCGAACCAATAAATTACCGTTGCTGTCGGATCTGCGTGAATCTGGCTCGATCGAACAAGATGCTGACGTTGTTATCTTGCTCCATCGTGAAGATATGTATGACTCACAGAACCGCCAAGGTGAGGCCGATCTAATTATTGCAAAGCACCGTAACGGTCCAACTCGAACGATTACTGTCTCTGCCCAACTTCACTTTGCGCGCTTTGCAGATATGGCTGCAAAGCCTGGATCAGGTCGCGACTTCACAGCGCCATCACCACAAGATTTTGATCAGCCAGCATCTCCGGGCGATGGTGGTTGGAACGAATAGTTAATTACTGCTTGTCGCTGCGATCTTTACCTTATCGGCGATATAGATTCCAACGAGAACAATAAGCGCCCCACCCAATTGGACTGGTGCCCAACTCTGCGCCAACCAGATCCACGCAAATGCGCCAGCAAGAACTGGTTCAAGCATTCCAATGACGCTACTTGTTGATGGAGTTAATTTAAGCATTCCGCTGACGACAAAGAGATATGGAACGATCGTTCCCATCACAATTATCCAAGTGATTAAGACCCAACCTGGCAAGAAGTTACCTTCAAAGATCCCCTGCAAATTCATATCCATAGTGAGGACTTCAAATGGAAATTTCCAGACCGGCATAACAATTGCCCATGTCAGTCCGGCCATGCCCAGCCCCCACACGGTAATTGATTGTGCAGAGCGCTTCTTACCAATTGAAGATCCAACGAGAAAGTAGAAGGCCATCGCAAAGGCTGAGATAAGGGAACCGATGATTCCCAAGAGATCGAAGGTGAGACCATCCCAGACGCGTGCGATGAAGATAAGTCCGGTAAAGGCGAGTGCGATACCTGCCCACATTCCATTTGGAACAGATTTCTTCTGGACGAATTTGATCCAGAGCACAATCCAGATAGGGGCGGTGAATTCGATAATCAGGACAAGGCTTAAAGGGACTCCTCGCTGGATGCCCAGGAAGTATCCGGCTTGAACGGCTGCAAAACCAACAATTCCAAGCAGGATCAGCAATGGAAGTTCACGGCGCGTTGCTTTAAGCGATTGAAAATCACGCGATGCCATAAAGATAAAGAGAATTGCAAAAGCTCCGATACATCGCACTTGTGTGAGGCGAAATGGAGAAAGATGTTCTAAGACGAGGGTAGAGATAACGCCATTAAAAGAGAAGAAGAGCGCCCCTAATACAAGATAAATCTCACCACGGAAGCGACTGAGCATCCGGCAAGGGTATCTGATTAGAAAGCGTTCTCGGAGATCTCCATGATCGCGTTATCTGTTCCTTCGACGATCTTACGATCTGCAGTGATGTGTGGAAGGTAATTTGCGACGAAGAAGTGAGCTGAAGCGATCTTGCCTTCATAGAAGGCTGCATCCTTTCCAGCACCTGCTGCCAACTTCTCTGTTGCAATATCTGCCTGTCGAAGCAAGAGCCAGGCAGTGATGATGTCACCGACTGCCATCAATACGCGTGATGTATTAAGGCCGACCTTGTAGATCTCATCTGATTTCTCTTGCGATGCCATCGCATGTCCCACAAGGACACCCATCATGCCGTTGAGATCACCAAGTGCTTTAAGCAATGCTTGCTTCTGTGCCTCATGTGCGCCACCAGTAGCTGCAAAGTCACCGATCTCTTTTCCAAGTAGACCAAGTGCCTTACCGCCATCTTTAACAACTTTACGGAAGAAGAAATCAAGACCTTGAATTGCAGTTGTTCCTTCATACAGAGTATCAATCTTTGCATCGCGCACATATTGTTCTAGTGGCCAATCTTCAGTAAATCCAGAACCACCAAATGTTTGTAGTGATTCGGTGCCAAGAAGTGTCCAAGATTTTTCAGAGCCAAAGCCCTTGACAACTGGAAGCAAGAGATCATTGAGCGCCTCCATTTGCTTCAACTTATCTGCGTCTCCAGCAAGGCGAGCAAGTTCGATCTCATCTTGGATAGTTGCGGCGTAGAGAACAAGTGCTCTCATGCCTTCAGAATATGACTTCTGCACCATCAATGATCGACGCACATCTGGGTGATGAATGATGCTTACACGCGGTGAAGCCTTGTCGTTCATTACCTTCATATCGCCACCCTGAATACGAGTCTTTGCATAAGAGAGTGCCTGCTGATATCCAGCAGATAGCGTTGCAATCGCTTTAGTTCCCACCATCATGCGAGCAAATTCAATGACTTTAAACATCTGTGCAATTCCTTCATGCACATCACCAAGGAGATAACCAACAGCTGGTTCATGTTCGCCCAGGTTCATCTCACATGTTGCAGAGACGTTAAGACCCATTTTGTGTTCAACGTTTGTCACGTATACACCGTTGCGCTTTCCGAGTTCGCCTGTCTCAAGATCAAACATAAATTTTGGAATAAGGAACAGTGAGAGACCCTTTGTTCCTGGTCCACCACCTTCACGACGAGCCAATGTGAAGTGCATAATGTTTTCGTACAGATCAGCATCACCGGAAGTAATAAAACGTTTTGTTCCGGTGATATGCCATGTTCCATCTGGCTGTTGAACTGCCTTTGAACGACCTGCACCTACATCTGAACCTGCATCTGGCTCGGTTAACTGCATCGTTGCGCCCCAGTGGCGATCAACCATGTGTTTTGCCATCTTCTTCTGAACATCTGTGCCAAGCGCATATGCAACATGAGCAAATGCATAACCGGATGCATAGATATGAATTGCAGGATTTGACCCCAGGACCATCTCAGCAATTGCCCAACGTACAGAAGGTGGAACTTTCATTCCGCCGAGTTCAGTTGGAGCATCAAGACGCCACCATTCACCATCAATATATGCTTTGTATGACTTCTTAAAACTTTCAGGAAGCTTTACATCACCGGTTGCTTTATTGAAATCTGTTCCGATGCGATCGCCTTCGACAAAAGAATCGGCGAGATCGTTCTCGCACATACGTTTGACTTCTTCGAGCATGCCCATGGCAGTCTCGCGATCTACTTCAGAA
>JBJTKU010000139.1:0-4904 GCA_046096605.1 Candidatus Planktophila sp.
CCCTTTCCACCTCCCTGTCCCGGGATATGAAAAACAGGAAGGTCATACATGAAGAAGAATAAGGTTCTCGCTCTTGCGATTGCCGGTGCTCTTGCTGCAGCCACTGCAGCCTCCATTGCACCAGCAGCACAAGCAGCAGACACAGTAAAGATTGCTTTCCAGGGTCCACTAACCGGCCCTGAGGCACAGACTGGAACTGACGAAGTTCGCGGCGTAAAGCTTGCACTTAAGCTCTATAACGCAACCAACCCAGCAGTCAAAGTTGAACTCGTAGAAGTAGATGATCAAGGCGACCCAGCGATCGCTGGAACAGTTGCTCCTGGCGTTGCAAAAGACACCTCAATCATTGGTATGGTCGGAGCAGCCTATTCAGGTGCGACCATTGCATCATTGCCTTCATACAAGGCTGCACCTGCATTGGCGATGATCTCTCCATCTGCAACACGTCCTTCACTTACTGATCCAACATCACCTGATTACGGTCAGCCAGTGTTCCACCGCATTGTTTCTAACGATGCTCTTCAGGGCCCAGCTCTGGTTCGTGTTGCAACAAAGGGCGTTAAGAACCCTGCTGTTTATGTAGTTGATGATCAGTCATCATATGCAACAGGACTTCGCGATGTAGTTATTCCTACACTTACACTTCGCAGCGAATCATGGCTTAAGGGATCAGACTCTGTAGTTAAGGGAACAACTGACTTCTCTGCCGTAATCGCAAAGATCAAGAAGGTAAAGGCTAACGTCGTTATCTACACTGGTTACTACGCAGATGGCGCGAAGTTTGCTAAGCAACTTCGTGACAAGGGCTTCAAGGGTGTACTAGCTGGTGGAGACGGTGTTCTCAACTCAGCATTTATCAAGTTGGCTGGTTCAAAGGCTGCAACGGGATACCGTTTCACAGCTCCAACAACACCGCTTGATATTGCATCACCTAAGTTGACTGCAACATTCAAGAAGGAGTTCGGCGCTGACCCAGGTGTATACACAACTGAGGCGTACGATGCTGCAAACATGTTCCTTGAGGCCATTAAGGCTGGAAAGACAACACGTGCAGATGTCTTGGCATACGTCAAGTCAATCAAGTACAAGAACACAGCTGGAGTCACAATCTCATTCAATAAGAATGGTGACCTCAACGGTGCAGGTCTTATCAACGCCTTTGAAGTTAAGGGTGGAAAGATCGTTCTTACAGGACTTGCATAAGCTGCGGCTTATCTCTTTCTGAAGAAATCATCTAATTCAACCCCCACTCGCTCAGCGAGTGGGGGTTGATTGATGAAAGTAGTTTTTCGAAGTCGTTTTTGCTAGGCTACCGAGCGTTATAGGGCTAAATTTGAATTACAGGAGTTGATTGAGTGGATTTTTCAGTATTAGTCGATCAATTCTTTGCCTTGACCATTGATGGTATCGCTCTTGGATTTATATACACGCTCATCGCCTTGGGATACACCATGGTTTATGGAGTCTTACGCCTGATCAATTTTGCAAACTCAGAAGTTTTTATGCTTGGAACTTTTGCCACGATTATTACTTCAAAGAATATATTTGGATACGCCGATGACACCGAGCCCATCACCGGATTCAAGCTCGTATACACCCTACTTGCCTGCATGATTGTTTCGATGCTGGTTTGTGCGATCACAGGTGTTCTAGTTGAGATCATTGCTTATCGTCGTCTGCGCAAAACTGGCTCCAATCGCTTGACTACACTCATATCGGCGATCGGCGTTTCAATCGTTATTAGCGAATCGGTTCGTATCTTTACAAGCTCAGCTCCTGCGAATAATCCACGTTTGCTGGATAAGATCTATTTAATCTCTTACCCGGGGACTGAGTTCTACCTTGGCTCAGTTCGAATCCCGATTTCAGCATTTGAGGTGCGGCTAGATACCCTCTTAGTGATTGTCTTTGCGATCTTGCTTCTTTTCTCAGTAGATCGCTTTGTCAAGCACAGCCGTTTGGGAAAGGGAATCCGAGCAGTTTCGATGTCCGAGCAGAATTCGCAGCTCATGGGTGTAAATCTCAACAAGGTTATCTCAAGTACATTCTTTATCGCAGGCCTCATGACAGGAGCGGCGGCATTCTTCTACACCACGGTCTACGAGAGCACAAAATTTAACGTTGGATTTGAATTAGGTTTAGCAGCCTTTACCGCTGCCGTTCTCGGCGGTATTGGAAATATTCGGGGTGCATTCTTTGGTGGAATCGCCCTTGGCCTACTGGAGATTTATGCTGCGACAATCTTCGGAACCCAATGGAAGGCAGTTACTGCCTTCGTTGTTCTAGTCTTAGTTCTTCTCTTTAAGCCAAATGGTCTCTTTGGTGAATCACTCCAGCAGGCGAGGGTATAAGAATGGCTTTTAACGTACGCGATAAAGGTGCCGAACTTTGGGAGAAATCTCCCAAGCCCGCGCGAGTTGCAATTGCCTCCACTGCGATGTTATTTGCGATCTGTCTGCCATTTATGGGTGGCACCTTCCTCAATACACCGATCAGTTCTTATGAGGCTGTGTTGGTTTATCCAGTCGGCCTCTTTGTGCTCATGGCGCTCGGACTCAATATTGTTGTTGGAAAGAGCGGACTTCTCGATCTGGGGTATGTAGCTTTCTTTGCTATCGGTGCTTACACCATGGCAATACTTGGAACAACAACCTCGTTGAATTTCTGGGAGATCCTCCCCATTGGAATTGGATTGGCCATGATTTCTGGGGTCATTCTTGGATTGCCAACCCTACGACTTCGGGGAGATTACCTGGCCATCGTTACTTTGGGCTTTGGCGAAATCGTTCGAATCGTTGCCCTCAACACAATGTCCATCGGGGGACCTAATGGAATTGCAAATATTCCAACCCCTCCGAAATTTTTATCTCTGGAATACACATTACAAAATCAGAAGGCCTACTACTGGACAGTCTTGGCGATGATTTTCCTTGTTATTTGGATGATTCGACGCCTTTCATCCCGACGTCCGGGAAGAGCGTGGGAGAGCATTCGACAGGATGAAGACGTTGCAGATCTCATGGGCGTGCGTACACTCAAATATAAAATTTGGGCTTTTGCGATCGGAGCCGCTATCGGCGGTGCAGGAGGAGTTGTCTTCGCAGCTAAGTCAATGTTCGTAGCACCAGAGATGTTTACTCTCAACACTTCTATTCTGATTTTGGCCTGTGTTGTCTTTGGTGGAATGGGAAATATTTGGGGCGTGATTACAGGTGCTGTGATTCTTGCCTACCTACCAGAGCGAATTCGTTTTATCTCTGACGCAAGACTTCTCGTCTTTGGCATCGTACTTGTCCTCATGATGAATTTGCGAGCAGATGGCATTCTGCCTCGCAAGAAGAGAGAGAAGTCCCTACTGTCATGAAAAAACTCATTGAATTAAAGAACATCACTATGCAGTTTGGTGGAGTCACCGCTCTCAACGATGTAAACCTTCACGTCAATGAGGGTGAGATCCTTGCTTTGATCGGTCCAAATGGCGCAGGAAAAACCACGGTTTTCAATGTCATTACAGGTGTCTATCAACCAACAAAGGGAGAGATCGTCTTTGATGGAGGCATCTCCCTTGTCGGCAAGAAACGTTGGCAGATAACACAAGCCGGCATCGCACGAACATTTCAAAATGTACGGTTGTTTGGCGAGATGACTGCACTAGAAAATGTCATCACAGCAGGGGATGTTCGCAGCAAATCAGGTTTTGTTGGCTCCCTCTTTGGCCTGCCTCGATCACGTCGCGAAGAGAGAGAAAATAGAGAAAAGGCCATGGAGTTACTTAAATTCCTTGGTATCGATCACGTAGCCCACAAACTAGGAAAGAACCTTCCTTACGGTGATCAAAGACGATTAGAGATTGCTCGCGCTCTTGGAACAGAACCTAAGTTGCTTCTCCTTGATGAACCAGCTGCGGGATTTAATCCATCCGAGAAAGTTGCCTTGGCTAACACAATTAAAAAGATCAGAGATGCTGGGTACACGATCCTCCTCATTGAACATGATATGTCGTTGATCATGGGTATCTCAGATCGGGTTGCAGTTCTTGATTTCGGTACAAAGATTGCAGACGACACACCACAAGTTGTACAGAGTGATCCGCGCGTAATTGAGGCCTATTTAGGAGTACCTGCAGATGCATCTTGAAGTCAAAGATCTCCGAGTTCACTACGGCAAGATTGAAGCCATCAAGGGAATTTCATTTAACGTAAATCAAGGTGAAATTGTTACCTTGATTGGAGCCAATGGTGCCGGCAAGACCACAACACTCAAAACGATCTCTGGACTTCGTGGTGTTTCTGCGGGATCAATCATTTTTGATGGTAAAGATATTTCAAAGATGCCAGCACACGAGAGAGTCGACCTTGGAATTTCTCAGGCTCCTGAAGGACGGGGAATTTTTCCTGGCATGAGCGTGCTTGAAAATCTTGAAATGGGAAAGTTCAACCGAAAGACTCGTAAGGCGGAGATGGATGAAGATCTAGAGATGGTCTACTCCCTATTTCCAAGGTTAAAAGAGCGCGCTTCGCAAGATGGTGGAACTCTCTCTGGTGGCGAGCAACAGATGTTGGCTATAGGTCGAGCACTGATGGCTCGTCCAAAGTTGCTCTTACTCGATGAGCCATCAATGGGTCTTGCCCCGCAGATGATTGCAAATATTTTCCGAATTATTACCGAAATTAATAAAAATCAAGGAGTAACAATTCTTCTCGTTGAACAGAACGCGCAACAAGCTCTACAACGAGCCCATCGCGCCTATATTCTGGAGACTGGAAATATTGTAAAGACAGCCCCAGCTGCGGATCTGCTCAATGATCCAGCAGTTCGAGAAGCGTACCTAGGAACTGGCGCTCACTGATTTATCGCTCCGCAAGAATCATGCAAGTGATGCGTGAGCTACATGTGCGCTGACC
>JBJTKU010000140.1:0-3982 GCA_046096605.1 Candidatus Planktophila sp.
ATATTCCCCACTGCTGCCTCCCGTAGGAGTCTGGGCCGTGTCTCAGTCCCAGTGTGGCCGGTCGCCCTCTCAGGCCGGCTACCCGTCGTCGCCTTGGTGAGCCATTACCTCACCAACAAGCTGATAGGCCGCGAGGTCATCTTCAACCGAAAAACTTTCCAACCCCGATCATGCGATCAGAGCTCGTATCCGGTATTAGCCCCGGTTTCCCGGAGTTATCCCAGTGTTGAAGGCAGATTCCTCACGTGTTCCTCACCCGTTCGCCGCTAATTCACTACCGAAGTAGCTTCATCGCTCGACTTGCATGTGTTAAGCACGCCGCCAGCGTTCGTCCTGAGCCAGGATCAAACTCTCCATAGAAAGTTTTCTGGCTTACGAGACAAACAAACTGTCGTTTATTTTGTCTATACCAAAGGAAATCAACGAGTAGTCCAAACCTGAATTAACAGTGTCTGGCACATACTTCATTGAAGTATTAATTTAGAGAATGGCCCTAGAAATTTGCATCACTAGTAAAGCCATTCTCTGGCATTGACTTATGGCACGCTGTTGAGTTCTCAAGGTACGGATGCGCACTGCGTCGTAGGCTCTCACCTATTTTTCAGGGCAGACTGCCAAACTTAGTGCATACGGCTAGGCCCGGTCAAACCGGCTAGATAGGCTCTAAGTGAGGAAGAGATGCTGTACGCCCCCATGTTTTAACCTCACGGCCAGAAGTCGGGTACGTTGCACAGCAAGGAGGCTAACTATAGGCCTGACCAGTCTGGGGGTCAAATTAGCCTTTTGGGATCTGCCTCACAGATAGAAGCAGCCGCAATTTTAGAAAAAATGCAATATTTGAGCGTAAAAAGCGGCTTTTTAAGACTTTACAAAGGTTTTAGGCAAGCTCCACGGCAGCCAAATCACGCTTGCCTTTACGCAAAAGTGCATATTTTCCGCGTAAAAAGTGGCTTTTCTCAAGACGAAAATCCTCACCTGAAATTTTCTCGTTGTTGAGATAGGCGCCACCTTCCTTAACAATACGTCGAGCAGCCGATTTTGAGTCAACAACTCCAGATGCCGCCAGAAGATCAACCCAGGTCGGAATTTCCTCCGTAGAAGAGATTGTTACGCGCGGCAATTCACTCAATGCGCTGGCAAGAGTTGCCTCATCGAGTGTTGCAAGATCTCCCTGACCGAAGAGCGCGCGCGCTGCTTCTTCAACGCGATTGGTTGTCTCTTCTCCGTGGATGAGGGTGGTTAATTCTCGTGCAAGTGCACGGTGAGCATCTCGTCCGCCGGGATTGGCTTGATGTTCGGCTTCAAGTGATTCAATCTCAGCACGAGATTTGAAAGAGAAAACTTTTAGGAAATTGATCACATCTTTATCATCTGAGTTGAGCCAATATTGGAAAAAAGCGTAAGGAGAAGTCATCTCTGGATCTAGCCACACGCTTCCTCCCGCGGTCTTACCAAACTTCGTTCCATCTGCCTTCGTGAGAAGAGGTACAGTCAAAGCATGTCCACTCCCCCCTTCAACTCGACGAATGAGATCAAGTCCAGCAACGATGTTTCCCCACTGATCTGAACCTCCTAATTGCAACGTGCAATTATTACGGCGAAATAGTTCGAGAAAATCAAATGCCTGTAGAACTTGGTAAGAAAATTCTGTATACGAAATTCCAGCCTCGAGTCGATTAGCTACAGAATCTTTTGCCAACATCTGATTAACGCTGAAATGCTTTCCTATGTCACGCAAGAACTCGATAGCAGATAATGGAGAGGTCCAATAAAGATTATTGACAACAACTGCTGGATTCTTGGGAGCCTGAAAATCCAAAACCGAAGAGACTTGGCCTTTAATTCGCTTGACCCAGTTTTCAACAATATCGGTGCTATTAAGAGATCGTTCTTCGTTGCGACCACTGGGATCGCCAACGAGCCCTGTTGCACCACCAACAAGTGCGATGGGATTGTGACCTGCCAATTGGAAACGACGAAGCACTAAGAGCACTACGAGGTTTCCTACGTGGATGCTGGGAGCCGTGGGATCAAAACCGATGTAGACGGTTATGGGTTTCTCTAAGGCCTTTGCCAGCTCATTCTCATCCGTTGTCTGCGCGATAAGCCCACGCCAACGCAGGTCCTCTAGAAATTGACTCATGCGCTCATCATGCCTGAAAAAGCTTTGATCTTGGCGGAGAAATTCGCATCAAAAGCGCTTACTTCACTCTTCAGGATTGTAATTTGTCGGGCAAGAGCTGCTGGTGCGGTTCCACCAAATGTGGTTCTAGAGATCAATGCACCATCCACACTGAGCACTCTACGAACATCTGGTGTGAGAGCAGGGTGAATATCTGAAAAATCGCCATCGCTGATCTGATGAAGTTCAATCCCCTGAGATTCGGCAAGTGCCACACACTTTCCCGCTACCTCATGGGCAACAGCAAAGGGAATGTGAGCACGTACGAGGAAGTCTGCGATTTCTGTTGCAAGAGAGAAACCTGCTGGAGCAGAGGCTGCCATCTTTTCACGATCAAACTTTGTTGTAGCAACCATTCCTGTCACTGCCGGCAGAACAAGAGCGAGAGTATCGAATGAATCAAAGAGTGGTTCTTTGTCTTCCTGTAGATCACGATTGTATGCAAAAGGAAGACCTTTAAGCATTGCCAAAACTCCAGTGAGATTTCCGATCAGACGTCCAGCCTTGCCTCTGGCAAGTTCGGCAACATCTGGATTTTTCTTCTGTGGCATGATCGAGGATCCCGTGGAGAAAGCATCGGCAACTTCTGCCCAGCCAAACTCCGTCGTTGACAAGATGCACCATTCTTCACCAATTCGTGAAAGATGAATGCCAACCATTGAGAGCGTAAAGAGAGCTTCGGCAACGAAGTCACGATCGGAGACTCCATCAATGCTATTTCCAGCGCTCTTCTTGAAGCCAAGTGAAGTCGCAGTTGCTTCCGGAGATAACGGAAGCGATGAACCAGAGAGCGCGCCAGATCCAAGAGGACTGACTGATGCACGAACCAACCAATCATCGATCCGATCGAGATCTCGATTAAATGAATGTACGTGCTTTGCAAGTTCGTGTCCGAAAAGGATCGGTTGCGCATGCTGCAAATGAGTAAATCCAACTGACGGCGCATCGGCATATTCACTGGCCTTGGCAATCAACGCTTGTTGAAGAGCAACGATCTTCATGGCCGTATCCAACATTGCATCGATGGCGTAGAGTCGAAGATCAGTTGCAACTTGATCGTTTCGGGATCTTCCCGCACGCAGTGATCCACCAATATCACCAAGTTTTTCTGTTAAACCACGCTCAAGTGCCGAGTGAACGTCTTCATCTGCTTCGTTATAGATGAAAGATCCCGAGGCTACTTCGGTAATAAGTTCGTGAAGGGCGGCGCGAATCTCAACACTCACAGCGCGAGAAAGTAAACCCGAAGATTCCAGCACCTGCAGGTGCGCCAGCGATGCACGTAGATCATACGGCGCAAGTCGCCAATCGAAATGAACGCTACGAGATAAGGCGAATACAGCATCAGCTGGTTCTTGTGAAAATCTTCCACCCCATAGTGCCATCTGATTACCTTCTCTTCTTTGTCGCAGGGCTGACTTTCCTAGCCCTTGATTTACCTGCAAATAAAAGTAGTTCACGAGCAAGCGCACTTCCTCCTGTGGCAGAGCGCGCAACAACGAGAACGGTGTCATCTCCTGCGATTGTGCCAATAATTTCCCTTATACCTGAGTGATCAAGTGAGCTTGCAAGAAGTTGAGCTCCTCCGGGTGGAGTTCGTACTACGGCCAAATTTCCACTTGACTCAACGCTAAGAATTAAATCATTAGGCAACGGCATCGAACGGGTAACAGATGAGTCTGTTGAATCAATGATCGAGTAGACCATTTCGCCAGCGCTATTTCTAAGTCTGACTGCCCCAATCTCTTCGATGTCGCGACTTGCAGTAGCTTGGGTGACTCTATAGCCACCCCTTCTTAG
>JBJTKU010000141.1:0-3374 GCA_046096605.1 Candidatus Planktophila sp.
ATCTTGCGAAAAAATTACATCGTATTCGCGTTCAGCTTTTACCCGGATGCTACTTATCATCAGTGGCCTTTCGGTCGGCGAGCTTTTCCGCGATTTTAATTGCGATCTGCGATGGGGTGGCAGAGTCGGTCGAAACTGTAAAAGTAGCTAACTTTTCATAGATTGGACGCCGATGATTCATCAACTCCTGCCATTTGGCGCGCGGGTTTCCAACTAATAGTGGACGATCACGATTAAATCCAATGCGTGGCGCCGCACTTGAAAGTGAAACATCAAGGAAAACGATTGGATCACCGGTTGCCACAAGTGCCTGAGATGAAATCGGGTCCAAGACTGAACCTCCACCTAACGCGAGAACGCCTGAGAAATTCTCCAACTCTTCAAGTAGAACCTCTCGCTCTCGTTCTCGAAAGAAATCTTCACCTTTATCCAGAAAGATCTCTGAAATGGGCAATCCGATCCTTTTCTCAATCAGGGTGTCGGTATCTCTCAATTCTAGATTGAGACGTTGTGCAAGTGAGCGGCCAACTGAAGATTTACCGGCTCCAGGAGGGCCAATCAATATCACTGCAGGCATCTCTACTTAAAACGAAGATGAGCCATGTAAGACTCAAAATTTCGTTTTGTCTCCTGCACACTATCTCCACCGAATTTTTCAAGAACCGCTTCAGCTAAAACAAGAGCCGCCATCGCCTCGCCAACGATACCTGCTGCAGGTACCGCACAAACATCAGAGCGTTGATTGATCGCCTTGGCTGCTTCTCCAGTGGCAACATCAACAGTGTCCAACGCCTTGGGAACAGTAGAGATCGGCTTCATGGCAATGCTGACTCGCAAAATCTCGCCATTGGACATTCCACCCTCAGTACCACCTGCGCGATCACTTCTTCTTACGATGTGGCCAGCGGAATTCTTCTCAATCTCATCGTGGGCTGCAGAACCACGACGAGTTGCTGTTGTAAAACCATCACCGATCTCAACACCTTTAATTGCTTGAATACCCATCATCGCCGCGGCAAGGCGCGCATCTAAACGGCGATCCCAATGGACATGTGAACCAAGTCCAGGTGGCAAGTTGTATGCCAATATTTCACAGACTCCACCGAGTGTGTCACCATCCGAATGTGCTGCCGCAATCTCCTTCATCATGAGGGCACTTGTCTGCGAATCGGCGCAACGGACAGGATCCTCATCTATGCGATTCATGTCATCGGCCAGCGGCAACACTGCTGTCTCTGGAATACGAGCGGTACCGATAGAAACCACATGACTAAGGAGAGTGATTCCAACACTTTGTTCGAGGAATGCGCGCGCCACCGCACCCAGTGCAACCCGAGCCGCGGTCTCACGAGCACTTGCGCGCTCAAGAATGGGGCGTGCGTCATCAAAATCATACTTCTGCATACCAACTAGATCGGCATGACCGGGACGTGGACGGGTCAGTGGAGCATTACGTGCAAGAGAAGCAATCTCTGATGGATCGATGGGATCGGCGCTCATTACCTTCTCCCACTTTGGCCATTCAGAATTTCCAACCTGAATACTGATCGGACCCCCCTGCGAAACCCCTAAGCGAATTCCACCCAAGATTGAGATTTTATCTGCCTCAAAATTTTGACGTGCTCCGCGGCCAAAACCTAAGCGACGACGGGCCAAATGGCGATCAAGAAAAGCTGAATCAATGTGTACATGCGCAGGAATTCCCTCGATGATTGCCGAGAGAGCCTGGCCATGTGATTCACCTGCTGTGATCCAACGCATGAGCATATTCTGACAGAGAAAACTCGATGGTGCCTAACTATTTAACCCACAGCATCAAAATTGTTGCTGTTGAGATGGATGGAGCTAGCGGAATACGCCGATATCGCACTCGCGAAGCCAGCTGCAATCCCAGGATATAGATCAATGAGGCGACCGAAATGCCAGTAAAGAAATACAGACGGCTGCGTACATCACTTGAAATTATGAATAGCGATAGAAGGGTAAGTAGCTTCACATCTCCCATTCCGAGGTCGAAGAAATACCACAGTATAAGCAGAAACATGAATAGGAGAATGGTTGCAAAAAGTTGATCCCACCATTGAAAATTGCCAAGGATGAAGTAAATAAACGCTACCGGCATCATGAAAACCAGAGCCGTATTTGGTATGCGATGAGATTTAAAATCGACGTAGCTTATGTAGATTAAGATGAGAGCGATCAGCCACGACATTTTCTAAGGGTAGATTTCCCCTGCCAAGGTTATTGATGAAATTAAACAAGCTGTGGCTAACTCTGAGCAAGAAGCGGACGCAGGTGTAAGGCAAGTTGTTGGCGATCGGCGTTTTTTCCAACTACTAAATCAAGTTGATCTAACCCCTGCCAAAGTAAGAGCTCTTTACCGTTGATTACTTGTCCTCCTCGATCTTCCCATCTCAAAGCCAGTACCGTTGGCCATGGTTTGTAGAGCACATCAAATAAAAGAGATGTGATCTGAGTCGGAAGATTCTGCGCAAGCAGATCAGCCGCTCCTGCTGGTGTTGTATTGACAACCAAATCAAATGGAGACAGATCTATAGCGTTATCCCAAGAAATATAGGTGAAATCAGATTTCGTAATACAAGCAGATAAAGCTTGTCGACGCGTTGAAGTTCTTCCCAAGACTGAAATTGTCTCTGCGTGACCATCTAGTGCTCCCGCAATTGCTCGGGCCGTGCCGCCTGCTCCTAATATCATGGCGTTCTTAAAATGAGAGAACCCGAGAGTCTTGATTGCCGAGAGAAAACCAGATCCGTCAGTTGATGTACCTCTCCACTTTTCATCTTTCTTCCAGAGGGTATTAACTGATCCAATTCGTTGACTGAGTTCGTCCAACTCGACAGATAAACCAAAGGCTTCCTCTTTTAGGGGCATGGTTAATGAAAAGTAATCAAAATCGTCAGAATACTTAGTAAAAAAATCGAGTAATTTTCCGCTCGGAACATCGATGGCCTCATATCTTCCATCAATCCCCAATGTATTAAAGGCACCTTGGTGCAGAATCGGCGATAGCGAATGGTTGATCGGTGAACCTAAAACTGCTCCCCTGATCATTTCTCGTCTCCAAACATTCCAGCTCTCAAATTAGATTTGTAGAGTACCTTCCACTCATTGAATTGAGTCAACTCTGAGGTGAACCTAGTGTCGCCTGGCGCTACAGTGATGAAATAAAGCCAAGCGCCCTCGATCGGTGAGAGCGCTGCCTGCAAGGCACTTCTGCCAGGATTGCCGATAGGACCAGGCGGTAAACCATAGTTTCTATATGTGTTGTACGCAGACTTGATGAGCGTTGAATTGGTGCTTAAAAATATACTGCCTCTAGTTCCTTTTACATAGTTGACAGTAGAGTCCATCTG
>JBJTKU010000142.1:0-8528 GCA_046096605.1 Candidatus Planktophila sp.
ATTGAGTGCAGGCTTAAGCGCTGCGTGGACAAAGGTTATGAACGCCGATCGTTTCGACTTATCGGCTTAATAGCTAACCATCTCTTTCGTTCGCTCTCGGGCATTCTTTCGATGGAATATCGGAGGGCTGTCCGAGGCATATATGGAGCATTTTCTTTCAAAAATGATTTAAGTAGGTACGGGTCGCGCTTGCCCATCTCTCGAAGCATCCAACCAACCGCCTTGTGAATTAAATCGTGAGAATCTTCTAAAAGGTTTTCTGCAATTACAACTGTTGGTCCGGTTATTCCTTTACGCAAAAAAGCAAAGGTGAAGATCATCGCAGTTCGACGTTGCCAAAGATTCTTGCTTCGAGATAACTTCTCCAAAAGCTCTAAGTGCTTGGGATCTGAGATGAGAAAATCACCAATAATCGGAGCGCTTACATCGACGAGGTCCCAGTTATTTACATGTCCTGCTCGGAGCATCTTCATATAGAAGGCAAAGATCTTCTTCCGAGTTTGTTCATCTTTATCCCTCTTGTAGCGAAGCGTCAGAATGATTAGCCCACAGAGACGTTCTTCATGGATGGGGGAGGAGATAATTTTTTCAAGTTCAGGGAAAGAGAGATCGATATATTTCTTAGCAACCAACCGTGTATCCGGCACAACTACGCCAATGAAGATATCGCCCTCACCGTATCCACCTGGGGCAGTCTTATAGAAATCAGCGAGATCTGAAGCTCGCCCTTTACGCGCTAGCGCATGAAGATCCTTTACTAGACTCATATCGAGACTATCCAGCGCTTAAATTCACCTGCGCTGAATTCATAGATTCGTACGGGACCGCGTTTGTAGATTGCAGTGAAGTCTTTACCGCGTCGATAGCGCATAGTTCCTAGTAGAACTAGATAGGGAATCCCTGTTCCTGGTGCACGAACACCTCGTAGAACTTCCGTTGACCACGGTCTATTTGACTCGGTTGTTGAGATGAGATCTGAAATCTTGGCGCGAGGATTGCCATGAAAAGCAAAGATCTTTTCACGAAACGAAAGTTGGAGAGTTATCTCGCCGTCTACCTCAATTACTTGAGCCATGATCCACGCTTTCTCCAAATTGAAACGAGAGTTGCTAGCGCAATAGCAAGACCGATGATGGGATAGACGGATGAAGAATTATCTGGTTCAACAGGTGCTGATGTGGTCACTGGTGTAGAAGGTGAAGATTCGATGATGGTCGCGGATGCCGAAGTAAATGTGATCTCCCCGGTGATCGGATGGCCATCTGCCGATACTGCCCGATATGTTAGTACGTAATCCCCGGCTGGATATTGACCATCAGCTAGCTGGGCCGAAAGTACAGCTCCTGAAATTGTCGGTACGGAGAGTTCGTAGAGTGAACCATCAGAGCCTTGAAGTTTTAGCGTATTCACCTCTTCACCTTCAATTGAAATTAAATCTTCGTTGAAAGTTATCGAGATGAGAGATGGAATAGCATCAATTTCCTCTCCGCTTGCAGGAATTGAAGATTTAAGCGCCGAATGCGCGAAAGCCGTGATTGATTGTGAAGTAAAAAAAGTAATTGTGAATAAGATGAGAAGCAGTTTGAATACTTTCATCACTTACTTTTCCCTAGCTCGATAGTGGCTTGGACACTCTGACCCACCTCTAAATTTTCACCTTCTCAAGAAATCCTGCGACGTTTGCGAGCATCTTTTTCATTAATTAATTTGGCTACTGTTGGATCAAAATCTCCTTCAATTATATCGGCAATCGAAATGTTTTCCAGAACCATGCGCAACGCAGATCGTGTTGCGATCCAGACATCGGATACATTTTTTACTGGACCCGCATAATCGATCTCTTCGGGTGCAAATCCCCGAACAGCGGCAAGCGGTCCATCAATGATTCGAATAATGTCGGCAACTGTGACATCTTCAGGTCGCTTAGCAAGTTCAAATCCGCCCGCAGGCCCTCTGTAGCTATTTACAACCTCCGCCTTTCTCAGCAGAGTCAATATTCCCTCAAGAAATTTCTCTGGAATATCTCGCCGGTGGGAAATCTCTTCTGCCGAAATCAGGGTGTCTTTCTTGGTTGCCACTGCTATTTCAATCATCGCTTGTAAGGCGTAATCAACTTTGGCAGAGATCTTCATATGCCCATTCTTTCGCGGGTGCAGGAAATTGCAAGGGCGGGACGTCGTGTCGGTAAGCCAACTTTAATTCCTAGTAGTATAGTAGGAATATAGGAAAAGGAAGGTTTTCATGAAAATTCGATCCATTCTCTCTGTCTTCTTAATCTCTGGCTTGCTGACAACAAGCGTCATCTCTTCCCAGGCGGCATCTCCAAAAGCTACCCCTGCAGTCGCAGATGTGATTCGCATCGGCTACTTTGCAAATGTAACGCACGCTCCAGCCTTATACGCCAAAGAGAAGAAGATTTTTGAGCTCGCACTCAAAGGGACGAAAACCAAGATCGAATGGATTACCTTTAATGCAGGTCCAAGTGCGATTGAAGCATTTAAGGGTGGAGCTCTAGACCTAACTTATATCGGGCCAAATCCATCAATTGCAGGATATGCCAGCACTCGTGGCTCGCTGATACGAATCGTTTCCGGATCAACTGCTAATGGTGCGCAGCTAATTGTTAAGCCAACTATAAATACCGTCGCCGATCTTGCGGGTAAGAAAATTGCTTCACCCCAATTAGGAAATACTCAGGATGTAGCGCTGCGATCATGGCTTGCATCCCAGAATTTCAAAACCACCATCACTGGAGGAGGCGACGTCACTGTTATTCCAACTGAGAATGCGCAAACTTTGACTTTATTCCAGAAAGGTGACATCGATGGAGCATGGGTTCCAGAGCCATGGGCGTCGCGCTTAGTACTTGAGGCTAGCGGAAAAGTCTTTCTGGATGAGAAAGATATTTGGCCAAAGAAGCAATTCTTGACAACACAAATTGTTGCCAGCACTGAATTCCTCGCAAAGTATCCCGCCACAGTGGAAGCAATTCTCAAGGGTCACGTACAAGCGGTTGGTGAAATAAAGAAAAATTCAGCAGTTGCTCAAGAGGCGGTACAAGTTCAAATTGCAGCTGCGACAGGAAAGAGACTCTCAGATGCAGTGATCGCACGGGCCTGGGGTAACCTCATATTTACCTATGACCCACTGCCTGAAAGCCTGGTCAAGAGCGCAGAGGATGCAGTAGATGCAGGATTGCTCACCAATCTGGGATCACGTGGTCTTGTCGGCATCTATGATTTGCGCATTCTCAATAAAATTCTCGTTGCATCTAAGCAAAAGAGAATATCTGCTCAAGGTTTAGGAAAGGCCTAGGGTGGCAACGGATTATGCATTAGAGGTAGAAAATCTTAGTAAGCGTTTTGGCGATGAAGAATCTTTTGTCATTGAGGGTTTAGATTTTCAAGTTAAGAAGGGGGAGTTTATTTGTCTCCTAGGAGCCTCAGGTTGTGGCAAATCCACACTTCTTAATATCCTCGCTGACCTTGATTCCCCGACAGTCGGAAGTGTCCGAGTTTCACAACGCCCTACCTTGATGTTTCAGGATGCGTCACTTATGCCTTGGTTGACAGCTGGAGAGAATGTCGAACTCGCATTACGCATTAAAGGTCAGGGTAAGCAAGAACGCAGGAAACGGGCGCAAGAGTTGCTTGAACTTGTTCATCTTGGTGGAGCTTTTGATAAGCGTCCTCACGAGCTTTCGGGTGGAATGCGCCAGAGAGTTTCTATTGCCCGCGCGCTAGCTCAAGAAAAGCCAATTCTTTTGATGGATGAACCATTTGCAGCTTTAGATGCCATCACCCGAGATTTCTTGCATGAGGAGTTGCTTGGAATTTGGAAACGAGCCGGTTTGACAGTTGTCTTCGTGACTCACAATGTTCGCGAAGCTGTACGACTTGGACAGAGAGTTATTTTGATGTCATCAAAACCCGGTCGATTTATTCGAGAGTGGAAGGTTGACCTTCCCGAGCCTCGACGTATAGATGCACCTGAAGTTGCCACCCTGGCAAGTGAGATTACAGATCATCTGCGAAATGAGATTAAACGACATGGCTGAAACTAATAAAGATCAGAGCGAGCTTGGCAAATTATCAGCTGGGCTGGACGCTCTAGAGAGCAAAACAACTCAAGTAGATTCACTTGCCCGCAAGATATTTAATTTCTCTGGGCCACTGATTGCGATGGCTGTCTTTGTCGCAATCTGGGAGATTATCTATCAGATGCGTCTTGTCGAAGATTACATCTTGCCCGCACCTCAGCAGGTCTACCAAGCTCTGGTGACTCAATACGAACAAGGAATTCTCTTAACTGCTGCATGGAACTCGCTAAGCCGAGGGGTCCAAGGTTTTATCGTTGCAATCATCATCGCAATTCCTATTGGGTTGGCTATAGGCTTAAGCAAAAATGTACGAATTGTTCTTAAACCAATTACAACAGGGTTACAACAGTTACCTTCAGTTGCATGGGTTCCTGCGGCAATAATTTGGTTTGGACTCTCCAACGCAACGATTTATGCGGTTATTCTTCTAGGCGCAGTACCCTCTATTGCAAATGGATTGGCATCAGGAATTGAGCAGATTCCTTCACAGTATCTAAAGGTTGGTCAAGTTCTTGGAGCAAGTAGAGCTCAACAGATTAGACACATCGTCTTACCTGCATCTTTTCCAGGATTTCTCGCCGGTCTTGAACAAGGGTGGGCATTTGCGTGGCGTTCGCTGATGGCAGCTGAGCTCATTGCTGTATCACCCGCACTAGGCACTGGTCTGGGTCAATTACTCGATGTTGGCAGACAACTCGGAGATATGTCCTTGGTACTCGGGGCAATTCTTTCGATCATGTTTGTGGGAATATTAATTGAAAAATTAGCCTTTTCTCCTATTCGTGAGCGAACTCTGAAAATTAGAGGTTTAAAGCGATAGAAAATTCGGATAGGTTATCTTTTGGTAAAGTCTCGAGTGGTTTGGCCAAGGAGAGAAAATAATGTGTAGCAAAACGCAATGTTCACAGTGTCAGAAAGCGACTTGGGTCGGATGCGGCGAGCATATTGAAGAAGCATTAGCGGGAGTTCCAGTCGAAGATCGGTGCAGCTGTAAGTGAGTGATAAGAGTGCACTACTAGTCATTGATGTCCAAAACGGCGTCGTCGTAAATGCTTGGCAGAAAGATTCTGTTGTTAGACAAATTAATAGCGCCATAGATTCAGCTCGTAGCGCCCAGATCCCTGTCATTTGGGTGCAACACTCTGAAGAAGAGATGCCGATTGGATCGGATTTTTGGCAGATTATTCCTGAACTTGTTCCTCAAGACGGAGATTCTCGCATCGAGAAAATCTATGGAAGTTCCTTTAAAGAGACCAATCTTGCTGATGTTCTAGCACGCGAAGGTGTTCAACATTTATACATCACAGGTGCCCAATCAGAAAATTGCGTCAACGCCACAACTGTCGATGCACTCGAACGTGGATATAAGGTCACCCTCATCTCAGATGCACATACAACTGACGACGCAGGTGTCGTAGCCACAATTAATGGGAAATTTGTCGAATCTGGAACGTGTGGCCATAACGTAGAAGTCAAATCGCTGGCCGCGACGTTGCCACTTATTTAAGCTAAAGTTGAATTATGCAGATCAACATCGACAAAAAGACTGGAACCTTTTTAGGAATTATTGCTGCCTTGATTCTTGCGGTTGTATTTCTATTGACAGGAAACACTTCAACTTCAATGAATCATTCAAGCCATAGTTCTGCCATGAGCAGCGACGAAGTGATGTTTGCTCAAATGATGATTCCACACCATAGCCAAGCAGTAACAATGTCTGAATTAGCACTGAAGAATTCAACGACACCAGCCATACTTGAATTGGCTACAGCAATTCGTGATGCACAAGCGCCAGAAATTGAATTGATGCAAGGTTGGCTTGATGCCATTGGAATAACAGAATCACATATGCATGATATGAATATGGGAGGAATGCTTAGTGATGAAGAGCTCGCCGAGCTCGCTTCCTTGCGTGGAACGGCCTTCGATACGCTCTTTCTTACATCAATGATTGCTCACCATGAAGGCGCACTTCAGATGCTTTCAATGATTGAAGACTCCGATAAGCCAGAGGTCAAAAAGCTCTACAACAATATTCTCTCAAGCCAAAGTGCTGAGATCAAAACCATGAAGGCACTTCTCAAGTAAGAAAATTATGGGTTCGAAATTAGTCACCGCTCGTCTCAAGAGTTTCCCACCAGAGCAATCTAGGGTGCTCTTGAAGGTACGCGATGAAATTTCAAAATTATTACCGGGTGCAAAAGAGGAGATCAAATACGGTATTCCTACCTGGACGATTGAAGGAATCGGCGTTATCGGAATCGATGGATTTAAGAAACATAACAGCGTCTTTCCATATGGTGGAAATCTAGGTTCTGAACTCAAAGCTGTTCTGTCAAAATTTGAAACCACAAAGGGTTCAATTCACTTTGCGCAAGATAAAGAGTTTCCTAAAGCGCTACTCAAGAAAATCATCGCCCGCAAGATAGAGATCATCAATGAATCTTTTCCTAATTCAAAGGGAAAAGTATTCATGTTCTACGGCAATGGTTTTCTCAAGGCTCGCGGTTCGATGAAATCCGGAGAACTGCATGGATATTGGGAGTGGTTTAGAAAAGATGGCACGATCATGCGCTCTGGACATTTCAAGAGTGGCCAAAACGTAGGTGAATGGATTACTTATGATTCCAGCGGCAAGGTCTATAAAGTCTCGCAAAAATAGCCACGTTCGCCAGATCTGCCATTCTGGATTAAGATAGACCTCAAGTTATCGGGGTCGGTGTAATTCCGAACCGGCGGTTAAAGTCCGCGACCCGTTGGCAGCCAGCTAACGGTTGACTCAGTGAAATTCTGAGACCGACGGTTAAAGTCCGGATGAGAGATAACTTTCTGCAGTCGTTCTGCCTTGCCATGTCTGGCGAAGGTACGAGCGTCTGCTACCTGTTGCATACCCCGATGACTTGCTTCACCAAGAGTCGATACGGGAAGGCAGGGCAGATGCAATCAACACAGCTAATGCAGCGTGCATTAATCCTGTCGGAAAAGGGATATGGCCTTACCTATCCAAACCCAATTGTCGGTGCTGTGATTACTAATCCTGCAGGTGAAATTATCGGCGAAGGTTTTCACCAGCGATTTACCTCGGTCGATCATGCCGAAGTTGTTGCAATGAAAAACAGCACGCAGCCACTCAAGGGCAGCACTATCTACGTCACCCTTGAACCTTGTAACCATGTTGGAACAACACCGGCCTGCACATCAGCCATCATCGATTCTGAATGTGCTCGCGTTGTTATTGCAACGCAGGACCCTCATGCAATCGCAAGTGGCGGAATTCAGACTCTGCGCAATGCCGGGATCGATGTTGAAGTAGGTCTACTTGCACCCGATGTTGAATTTTCAAATCGCAGCTGGCTCCACAAGATCAATATAGGACGTCCGCGAATGATCTGGAAGCTTGCGATCTCGCAAGATAAAAAGATTGCAGTAGGTGATGGATCTCCACGATGGATCTCATCGGCAGAATCACGCGCAGATGTTCAGGTGCTTCGATCTCAATCTGATGCGATTGTGATAGGTACAGGTACCGCCCTTGCCGACAATCCACATTTAATTCCCCGCCTTGAGGGTCTTCTGCGTAACCCAGATCGCATCGTTGTCGGCACAAGGGAAATTCCTTCGAGCAATAAAATTTTTAATGACAAGGCCAAAACCATTCTCATTAAGAGCAACGAAATAGAAGAGATCATCCAGCAGATATCTTCACATGGATATAACCAAGTCTTGCTTGAGTGTGGTCCATCGTTAGGAAATGCCCTTTTGGCAGCTGGATATATTGATGAACTCGTGATCTATCAATCTCCGGAAATGCTCGGAAGAGATGGAATCGATGTATTGCTTGATTTGGACCATGAATTGATCAAGCAGGTTCAGATCGGCGTTGACACTAAGTCCCACTATTTCGTGAAGAAGGTGGTTGCCTAAAATGTTTACTGGACTCATTACTGAAGTTGGCACCATCGAATCTATTACCCATGGTGATGAAAGTGCGGTCATCGTAATTCAAGCTCCTGCCACTGTTGCTGGCGTTGCACTCGGTGATTCAATTGCAGTAAACGGGGTCTGCCTTACCGCAACGGCTTTTACAGATTCAACATTTACCGCCGATGTTATGGTGCAGACCCTGTCGTTGACATCCCTTGGGGGCTACGTAGTCGGTGATCTGGTAAACCTAGAACTGGCCGCGACTCTAGAACATCGTATGGGGGGACATATGGTTCAGGGCCATGTAGATGGCGTTGCCACAGTTGCATCGATTCTGGATGGCCCTAAGTGGCAAGAATTCACGGTTGAACTTCCACAACATCTCATGAAGTACGTCGTTGCTCAAGGTTCGATCTGCATTGAAGGTGTATCGCTGACTGTAGGCGCCCTCGATGATGAGAAAAATCATGTAACAGTCTGGTTAATTCCAGCAACCCTAGAAAAG
>JBJTKU010000143.1:0-2517 GCA_046096605.1 Candidatus Planktophila sp.
ATATGAATAAGAGTTCCAACACCTGTGATCAGAAGAACGAAACAGATGGAGAGTTGATCGAGCAAGAGCGCTGCATCGACATTGAAATCTCCGACCTTGATCCATGAGAAGAGAGTCTGAGTGAGTGCGCGCTCTTCAGTAGCGCGGTTTGTCATCGCAAAAAAGTGAGCTAAGCCAAGGGCAAATGATCCTGCTGACATCGCCGTTGCAAGAAGATGCCCCCACTTATCAGCCTTGCGACCCATGAGGAGAAGAAATGTTGCACCAAAGAGTGGCAGACCAATGAGATAGACGAGTGAACTTGAGGTAACCATGGTTATCGCTTCAACAAACTAGCATCGTCGATAGATGCTGATCTGCGTGAGCGATAAATCGCCACGATAATTGCTAGGCCAACGACTACTTCACAAGCTGCTACAACCATCGTAAAGAATGCAACAACTTGACCGTTGAGATTTCCATTTAATCGAGAGAAAGTAACGAGTGTGAGGTTTGCAGCATTGAGCATCAGCTCAATACACATAAAAACGACAATCGCGTTGCGGCGAACCACAACTCCAACTGCACCGATAGTAAATAGCAGAGCAGCGAGGTAGAGGTAGTTATAAGGATTCACTTACTTCTCCTCTTTAATGGTTGGATCAACAACATCTAGCTGGAACTTTGCAGATTCAAGAACATCACCGCGAGCTTTAAGGGTTGCTGAAATCGAAGTCGGTGCAGGCGTTCCATCAGGAAGAAGAGCTGGAACATCGACAGCGTTGTGTAACGCGTACACGCCAGGGCCAGGTAGACCGGCTGCTTCTCCAAGTGAACCTGTGCGGAATCGAGCAATCGCTCTTTCGCGCTGTGAAGGTCTTTGAGTTGTGCGCTGATGATGAGCAAGGACCATCGCGCCAAGGGCAGCGGTAATAAGGAGAGCTGAAATTACTTCAAATGGGAAGACATAGTCAGAGAAGAGTAAAACTGCAATTCCTTCAACATTTCCATCTTGGTTGGCGATTTCTAACCCAAGGTATGAACGTCCAAGCGTTGCTCGTCCGATCAGCGCAATCATCAATCCACCGAAGCCAAGGGCTGCAGTGATGGCAATTCCGCGAAGACCCTTGATTGTTTCAATGAGTGAATCTGAGGCATCCACACCGACTAGCATCAAAATAAAGAGGAAGAGCATCATGACCGCGCCTGTATACACCACGATCTGAACGATTCCCAAGAAGAGGGCTTCTTGTGCAATATAGAAGACTGCCAAGGTGATCATGACCCAGGCGAGCAAAATTGCAGAGTGGACAGCTTTCTTAACGACAAGCATGCCTAAGGCGGCTACCACTGAAAGTGGAGCAAGTGCCCAGAAAAGAATAGTTTCAGGTGTTGCGATTTCCAACATTATTTAGCGCCTCCTTCTTGTGAAGGATGGGCAGAGGTGACATCACCATTGTAATAATTTGTATCGTTCATTCCCGGATACATGGGATGAGGAGGTTGCAGCATTCCTGCACGAAGTGGTGCAAGGAGATCCTCTTTTTCAAAAATCAACTTCTCTCGAGAAGAATCTGCAAGTTCATATTCATTTGTCATAGTGAGCGCACGTGTTGGACATGCTTCAATGCAGAGGCCACAGAAAACACAACGTAGGTAATTGATCTGATAGACCTTGCCATAACGCTCTCCCGGAGACATTTGATTATCTGGAGTGTTATCGGCGCCTTCCACAAAGATCGCATCCGCAGGACATGCCCAGGCGCAGAGTTCGCACCCGATGCACTTTTCAAGTCCATCTGGATGGCGATTGAGTTGATGGCGACCATGAAAACGTGGCTCTGTTGGAGCCTTCACATCAGGGTATGCAACAGTCAGATTCTTCTTAAAGATTGAACGGAAGGTGACCCAGAATCCTTTTGCCTGCTCAAAGAGCGATCCTGGACCGGGCTGATCTACTTCGACAAATGAAACATCGTCGACGTTGGCTGCAGCCCCTGACTTCTTTGGCTCGAGTGAGTTACTCATTCTTGCCTCCTGTCTGATTCTGAAGTGAAACGTTAATTGATGAGACTCCTGGCAGTGATGGAACTGGGAAATCGGGAGCATCACTTTCTGCAGGTGGCTGATCGGAGTCATTTTTCTTTCGCTCAAAGAGAGCGCTGATGGCCATCGCTACTAGAACAAGACCCAGAGCGAAGGCAACAATCACAATACGTGAAGCGCCTTGTTGTTGAATCACGCGGAGAGTAGCAACGATCAAGATCCAGATTATTGAAACTGGGATGAGTACCTTCCAGCCAAATTTCATAAATTGGTCGTAGCGAAGACGAGGAAGCGTTGCACGCAACCACATAAAGATAAAGAAGAAGAAGTTCACCTTAAGGAAGAACCAGACGATGGTGAACCAACCACCTAACCAGCTCTCAGTAAATCCGAGACCTGGAAGTGCGTGATATCCACCAAAGAAGAGTGTGGTTGCAAGTGCTGATACCGCAACGATGTTGACGTATTCGGCAAGAAAGAAGAGTGCGAATT
>JBJTKU010000144.1:0-4357 GCA_046096605.1 Candidatus Planktophila sp.
AGATTAAGGAAGTAAATCCCGATATCGTGATCTCATTAGGTCAAGCCGAAGGGCGCGACTTCATCGGACTTGAACAAGTTGCCATCAATCTTGCCGATGCACGCATTCCTGATAATGCAGGTGTTACGCTAGAAAATACGCCTATCGATGAGAAAGCTCCCGATGCCTTCTTTACAACTCTCCCAATCAGAGAGATAGTAAAGGCGATACAAGGTTTTCAGATTGCTGCCAAAGTCTCATATTCGGCAGGAGCTTTTATCTGTAATGAAATCTTCTTTGCCACACAACGCGAGTTACTGGAAAGCAACACTATCTCTGGCTTCATCCATCTACCACTTGCACCAGTACAGGCTGCAGAATTTCCTGGTCTACCAACGATGCCGCTTGAAGATCAGGTAAGGGCTATTGTTGTAGCGATTGAGGTCTGCGCGCATGTCTAAAGAAATCAGCGCACTAGAGGCAAAAGAGATTGTCACAAAGCTCACTTTAGGTTCGAAGCGGACAATTATTGGAATTGTTGGAAAACCAGGTGGTGGTAAATCAACGCTCTCTAAATTCTTACTTAAAGGTTGCGATGAAACTTTAGTTTCAGTATTACCAATGGATGGCTTTCACTTAAGCAATAAAGTTCTTCAATCACTGGGTCGTTTAGAGAGAAAAGGCGCACCAGATACATTTGATGTTAAGGGTTTTACTCAACTCCTTGAGAGAATTGCTCGCGACCAAAGTAACCCAATCTATTATCCAATCTTTGATCGATCTATTGAAGAATCTATTGCTGCTCAAGGCGTAGTTATGCCGAGCACCCGAGTTGTTATCGTTGAAGGTAATTACTTAATGCACGATCGCGATGGTTGGCAAGAGATATCACCTCTTCTCGACCAAAGTTGGTACGCCTACCTAGATGAAGATATCCGCATCTCTCGTCTGATCTCACGCCACATTGCCTTTGGTAAAGATCCAGAAAGTGCCAAGGCCTGGGCAAAAGGAAGCGATCAAGCTAATGCTGAATTGATCGAATTGAGCGTGGCACGCTGTGATTTTCTTATTCGCACCTAAAACCCGTATAGTTCTGCTACGTGCGATTCCTCAATACACCTACTTACGATCTGACTTACGACGATGTATTTATGGTGCCAAGTGCATCAGAACTCTCAAGTCGGATGGATGTTGATCTTGCATCAACTGATGGCTCTGGAACAACAATTCCGCTTGTAGTTTCCAATATGACGGCAATCTCAGGGCGACGTATGGCTGAAACAGTGGCTCGTCGCGGTGGTATCGCAGTAATTCCACAAGATATTCCGCACGCGGTGGTGCATGATGTGATTGCCTGGGTCAAATCTCGCCACACATTTTTTGATACAGCAATTACCTTGACACCAACCGAGACTGTTGCAGATGCGATGAGCTTGATCCATAAGCGGGCACATGGGGCAATCGTTGTTGTTGAAGGAAAGAAGCCAGTTGGAATCATCACCGAAGACGATTGCACATCAGTAGATCGCTTCACTCAAGTTTCACAGGTGATGACAAAGAATCCTTTTGTAATCCCGGATTCATTTAATCCTCGCGAAGCTTTTGATTTCTTACATGAACACCGTCGCACAGTCGCACCTGTGATTAATCCTGCTGGAGAACTTGTCGGAATTTTGACTCGCGTAGGCGCTTTACGTGCAACTCTCTACTCACCGGCAGTAGATGCACAAGGCCGCTTGCGCATAGCAGCTGCAGTCGGAATTAACGGAGACGTTGCAGTAAAGGCAAAGGCGCTGATTGATTCAGGCGCCGATGTCTTAGTTGTTGATACTGCACATGGCCATCAGAAGAAGATGATTGAGGCGTTAAAGGTTATTCGTGCACTCAATCCAACAATTCCAATTGTTGCCGGAAACGTTGTGACAGCAGATGGAACTCGTGATCTGATCAAAGCCGGTGCCGACATTGTTAAGGTAGGCGTAGGACCCGGTGCCATGTGTACAACACGTATGCAGACAGGCGTTGGGCGACCACAATTTTCTGCTGTTTTGGAATGCGCTGCCGCTGCTAAAGAACTTGGTAAATCAGTCTGGGCAGATGGTGGAGTTCGCCATCCACGAGATGTCGCACTCGCGCTTGCAGCAGGTGCTTCACAAGTCATGATTGGTTCATGGTTTGCCGGCACCTATGAATCACCCGGCGATCTACAACGCGATGCAAGCGGTAAGCTATTTAAGGAATCTTTTGGAATGGCATCTGCTCGCGCGGTTGCAGCCCGTACATCGACTGAAGATGCCTTCGATCGCGCTCGCAAAGCTCTCTTTGAGGAGGGAATCTCCACATCTCGCATGTATCTCAACCCAGCTCGGCCAGGTGTTGAAGATCTTTTGGATGAAATCATCGCTGGAGTTCGCTCATCGTGCACTTATGCGGGTGCACATGATCTTAAAGAATTTGCAGATCGTGCTGTAATTGGAATTCAATCGTCTGCAGGCTATGCAGAAGGTCGTCCGCTACATGCATCCTGGACTGTTTAAGCGCGAAGTGCGATAGCAAATTCGCGGAACTCTTCAACGAGCAGATCTATTTCTGCTTGGCCATGAGCCAATGAGATCAACCATTGCTCATCTAGGCCTGGCGGAGTGATAATTCCCCGATTTAATGCGAAGAGCCAATGCGCTTCTGCAATTGCGAAATCTGTCGCCTTGTAGTCTCGGTAATTTCGTACCGGTGTTGTTGACCACGTGACGCAACCTTTCACACCAAAACCAACAGTGTGTGCAGGTAGCTCGTACTCATCGATAATCGCGCTGATGCGGTCCAGCGCTTGCATATTGAGAGCCTCCGCATTTGCCATCGCCTCGTCAGTACAGATGCGATCGATTGCGCGGATGCCTGCCATAGCAAGTGGATTACCGTTAAAAGTGCCAAAGTGAGCCATCTTGCCGTTGGTGACGTAATCCATGTACTTCTTCTTTCCACCAAATGCTGCAAGTGGAAGTCCGCCGCCGATAGATTTTGCAAGAGTAATTAAATCTGGCTGAACACCTAAACGTGCTGACGCGCCATTTGCTCCAGCTGTAAGTCCTGTCTTAACTTCATCAAAGATGAGAACAACGTTGTACTTATCACAGAGCGCACGAACGCCTTCAAGATATCCAGCATCCGGAAGAACAATTGCAAGATTTTCAAGGACAGGCTCGACGATGAAGCAAGCGATCTTTGCAGCGTGGGCTTCAAACATGCGCTCAAGGGCTACTAGATTGTTAAATGGGACAACATAAATATCGCCAGGTACTAGATTGCTATCTATCGCCGGAGTTGGATTTTCGGGATCACCAATTTTATCTAGTGCAGGCTTACTCGAAACCACGAAGGGGTCATAGCTGCCGTGGTAACCACCTTCGACCTTAAGAATGCCCATCTTTTCAGTAGCAGATCGAGCAACACGAACGGCGTACATAGTCGATTCCGTGCCTGAGTTAGTGAAGCGAATCTGATCTATTCCAAAGCGCTTACACATACGTTCTGCAGCATCTGTTGAAATTGGTGAGGGAGTAACAAAGAGCATTCCAGTCTTGAGTGAGCTTTCAATCTCCTCTAAAACGATTGGATTGAGATGTCCGACCAACATGGCTCCAAAGCCCATTGAAAGATCTAGAAGCTTGCGTCCATCCACATCGGTCATCCATGCGCCTTCGGCAGAGGCGATGGAAATTGGATAAGGATCCCAATGCTGGAAACTAGAAGTCACACCTAGTGGAAGTGAATCAAAGGCGCGCTTACTTTCAGCCTCTGATGCCTTTGTATTTTTGGTAAAGAGACTCCATTCAGCGGCTAAGACTTCGGCAACGCGATTGGATGAGACCGGCTTTGAATTTGCAGGAACATGTCTGAAAGCACTTGCGTGATGCCTCTGCATCGTGGAATACATTTGTTAAGTCCAATTCGATAGGTTCCTATTATCTCTGATCTAGAAATAAGTTGCAACCCCATTGAAACTGAGCGTGTTGACCGGACATTTTCTCAATTTTTATTAATTAAAAAGACTTTTTCTACAACTAAATCAATGAGTTTATACCACTCTTCCGGATCCATTTTATTCTCTACGAAATCATCCACAATCATCCCAAGAGTGTATGCCTGCACCAATACAGCTCCGGCATGAGCATCGAAATCTTTAGAGTAGAAACCTTTGTTTCGTGCTTCATTAATAAGATCAATGAGAGCATCTGTCAGACGAGTCTGCTCTTCGGCAAGGCGGGCTTTAAAGCGCGGGTTATGTTCGGCTGCGGCAATAGCGCGAGCCCGTTGAAAACGAGTCTTACTATAGGAAGGATCTTGGGTAAAACGCGTGATTTTTTTGAGACCTTCAACC
>JBJTKU010000145.1:0-3705 GCA_046096605.1 Candidatus Planktophila sp.
CAGCAATCATGATTGGACGCCGCAGGAGTGGAATCTCAAAAATCTCCATATCTCTCACCTTACGGTAACCTTCACGACGTGACGAGCGAGAAAACACCTTCTGAACTAAGAAAAGCTCTCGCCTCCCGTGTGGTGATCGCTGATGGCGCCATGGGCACCATGTTGCAGGCCGCAGATCCCACCCTTGAAGATTTTCAGGGGCATGAAGGCTGTAACGAGATTCTCAATATCTCCCGCCCAGATATCGTCCGATCGGTTCATGAGCGCTATCTCGAAGTCGGTGTCGATGCAATCGAGACCAATACTTTCGGTGCCAACTGGGCAAACCTTGCTGAGTACGGAATTGAAGATCGGATCTACGAACTAGCCTATTCAGGTGGTGTTATCGCCCGTCAGGCCGCCGATGCATTTTCGACTCAAGATAAACCACGATTTGTTCTAGGCTCCTTGGGACCTGGAACAAAATTACCAAGTCTTGGTCATACAACGTATTCACATCTACGTGATGCCTACCAAATCGCTTCTCAAGGTTTAGTCGATGCTGGGGTGGATGCGCTTCTCATTGAAACTACGCAAGATCTTTTACAAGCTAAAGCGGCAGTTAATGGAGCGCGTGCGGCCATTGATCAATCGCAACGGGATATAGTTCTTATCGCCCAGGTAACGGTAGAGACAACTGGCACCATGTTATTAGGTTCCGAAATTGGCGCGGCCCTAAATTCACTTGAACCTCTCAATATTGACCTTATCGGTCTGAACTGCGCAACGGGGCCAACGGAGATGTCAGAACATCTGCGCTACTTAAGTAAGAACTCTCAATGTGGCATTTCTGTTATGCCAAATGCGGGGCTCCCAGTGTTAGGTCCCAATGGAGCAACTTACCCACTTGGTCCTGAAGCCCTTGCTCAAGCGCTTGAAACATTCGTTGATGATTACAAGATTTCGCTCATCGGAGGATGTTGTGGAACTACACCAGAGCATCTGGCGGCGGTAGTAGATCGATTGGATCGAAAGACAACTTCTGCGCGTAGTTCACATGCAGATCCTGGAGTTTCTTCACTGTATCAATATGTGCCGTTTCGGCAGGACAATACGTTCTTGGCTATTGGCGAACGTACCAATGCAAATGGTTCGCGAGCATTTAGAGATGCCTTGCTCTCTGAAAACTGGGAAACCTGCGTTGAGATAGCTCGTGACCAGATTCGCGATGGCGCGCACATTCTTGACCTCTCCATTGATTACGTGGGACGCGATGGTGTTGCCGATATGCGAGAAATTGCGAGTCGGTTTGCAACATCATCAACCCTTCCCATCATGTTGGACTCAACCGAACCTTCTGTTCTGCAGGCAGGGCTAGAACAACTCGGTGGTCGCTGCATCATCAATTCAGTGAACTACGAAGATGGTGACGGACCTACTTCTCGTTTTACCCGCATCATGCCGCTAGTTGTAGAACACGGTGCCGCAGTTGTTGCGCTCACTATTGATGAAGAAGGACAGGCCCGAACCGCAGAATGGAAGGTTCGAGTAGCCCGGCGATTGATCACCGATCTGGTTGAGAACTGGGGGATGGCGATCGGGGATATCCTCATCGATGCTCTTACCTTCCCAATAGCAACTGGCCAGGAGGAAACTCGTCGTGATGGGCTAGAAACTATCAATGCAATTCGAACTCTCAAGAGCGAATATCCGCAGGTTCAGACAACACTTGGCATCAGCAATGTCTCATTTGGACTCAATCCAGCAGCTCGAATTGTTCTCAACTCTGTATTTCTTCATGAATGTGTTGCCGCAGGTCTTGATTCGGCGATTGTTCATCCGTCAAAAATCATGCCACTTGCCCGTATCGATGAAGACGCGAGAAAAGTTGCACTCGATTTGATCTATGATCGTCGCGAGTTTAACGGTCAAGAGTGCACATACGATCCACTGAGCGCTTATCTTCAACTCTTTGAAGGCGTTGAACTCGCAACATCACGAAATGTACGAGCCGCAGAGCTTGCTGCTCTCCCTCTTGAAGAGCGTCTACAACGTCGCATCATTGATGGCGAGAAGGCTGGCCTGAACGATGACCTTGATGCTGCGATGGTCCAAGGAATAGCACCTCTTGCAATTATTAATGACCATTTACTTGAAGGTATGAAGGTTGTCGGCGAGCTATTTGGCAAGGGTGAGATGCAACTTCCCTTTGTTCTCCAATCTGCTGAAGTGATGAAAGCAGCCGTTGCATACCTAGAACCCCACATGGAGAAGATTGATTCTGAGGGTAAGGGATCAATACTTCTTGCTACTGTTAAAGGGGATGTCCACGACATCGGCAAGAACTTGGTCGATATTATTCTCTCCAACAATGGATATCGCGTTGTTAATATTGGAATCAAACAAACTATTAACCAAATTATTGACGCTGCAGAGGCTGATGATGTCGATGCAATTGGAATGTCAGGCTTATTAGTTAAATCTACTGTGATCATGCGCGAAAATCTGGAAGAGCTCACGGCAAGAGGTTTAGATCAGAAGTGGCCAGTTATCCTTGGGGGCGCAGCGCTGACCCGCGCCTTTGTTGAAGTAGATCTGGCACAAATTTTCCCAGGTCAAGTGCGATACGCACGAGATGCCTTTGAGGGTCTTCACCTTATGGATGCGATTATGGCGGTAAAGAAGGGTGTACCAGGTGCCGAGCTCCCAGCGTTACGCGAACGCAAGGTAAAGGCGGTTCCTCAGATTGCTGAAAGTCGAACAATTGACACTCGCCGCAGCGATGTATCGACCGACATCGACATTCCGCAGCCTCCTTTCTTCGGTTCGAGAATCGTAAAGGGTGTTCCGCTTGCAGATTACGTCGGGATGTTGGATGAGCGAGCACTCTTTGTCGGCCAGTGGGGACTGAAGGGAAATCGCGGTGAATACGAATCAATGGTTGAAAGCCAAGGACGCCCTCGTTTACGCGCTCTACTCAATGAAGTTCAGTCGCAGGGTTGGCTCAATGCTGCTGTTGTCTATGGTTATTTTCCATGTGTGAGTGATGAAAACGACCTTGTAATCCTTCACCACGATGGACCAAACGCTGGACAAGAGCGCACTCGTTTTTCTTTTCCGCGCCAATCTCGTGACCGCAGACTCTGCATTTCAGATTTCTTTGCTGCGAAAGATTCCGGAAGAACAGATGTCGTTGCATTCCATGTAGTAACAATGGGGAGCGTTGTCTCGGATGCAGCTGCAAAACTTTTTTCCGAAAATCGCTACCGCGAATATATGGAACTTCACGGTCTATCCGTGCAATTAACCGAGGCGCTAGCCGAACATTGGCATGCACGTATCCGCGAAGAGATGAAAGTAAGAACCGATGACGCGCCTGATCTTGCCGGAATTCTGGACCAGGGTTACCGCGGATCTCGTTACTCCTTCGGTTATCCGGCTTGCCCAGATATCGAGCAGCAAACACAGTTGTGTGAGCTTTTAGAGCCTGGTCGCATCGGTGTTGAACTCTCTGAAGAGTTCCAATTGCACCCAGAGCAGTCAACTTCGGCGATTATCGTCCATCACCCAGAAGCAAAGTATTTCAACGCTAATTAATTTCAATTATGACCTTTAAAGCTGCCTTTTTCGATATGGATGGGCTTTTTCTTGATTCAGAGCCACAATGGCATGATTCTCAAGCGCAATTATGTGCTCGATACTCCTATGAATGGGATGGCGAAGATC
>JBJTKU010000146.1:0-8719 GCA_046096605.1 Candidatus Planktophila sp.
GTTGTCCAGATTGCAACAAAGATAGCCCAGGCTGAGAATTTCGCGCGATCTGCGATGGCACCAGAGATCAGCGCTGGTGTGATGATTGCAAACATTAATTGAAATGCAGCAAAGACCAATACGGGAATCGGATAGACACCACCGTTGTTAGTGAAATCATTTACTTGGGAACCAAGCCCTGAGAAAGAGAAATTACCAAACCACGCAGATTCTCCCTTGTATCCAAATGCAAGTTCGAATCCGTAAATCACCCAGAGAATGCTGACAATTGCGATGGTGATAACCGACATCATCATCATATTAAGAACACTCTTGGTACGAACCATTCCTCCGTAGAAGAAGGCAAGACCTGGTGTCATGAGAAGTACTAGTGCCGTACTAGCCAATATCCAAGCTGTGTCGCCTGAATTAAGAACAATTTCTTCCATACAGATTTACCCTTTTCATATCGTGTAAAAGATGCCTCGCCCTTGAGGTCGTAGATATGGGCATACCTTGCTGGCCAGGGGTTACGGCCAGTCGGAGAGCAGGTTAAGAAAGGGTCACAAAAGCCCGTGTTGTGTTACATCTTGGTTACGTGAACGGGCTTTAGGCTTCGAGCAGAGATCGAATGTAGGCGCTGGCATCAAAGGCAGCGAAGTCCTCAATAGCCTCCCCTGTGCCAATGAATTTAATTGGAATTCCAAGTTCGCCCTCGATGGCAAGTGCGATACCGCCTTTAGCACTTCCATCCATTTTGGTCACGATAAGACCGCTGACTTGCACGACCTCGCTAAATACCTTTGCCTGAGCCATTGCATTCTGACCCGTTGTTGCATCGATGACTAATAAAACCTCTGCAACAGGTGCAACTTTTTCTACAACTCGCTTGACCTTGCCGAGTTCATTCATGAGGTCGCTCTTATTATGAAGACGCCCTGCAGTATCAATGATCAGTACTTGACGATTGTTAGCCTGAGCAAATGTTGCGGCATCAAAGGAAACCGATGCCGGCTCTGATCGATCCTTCCCAGCGATTACCTCAACCCCAATACGAGATCCCCATGTCTGAAGTTGTTCCACCGCTGCTGCGCGAAAAGTATCTGCCGCACCTAGCGCAAGTGAATATCCGGATTCTTTGAGCAACATCGCTAACTTTGCACAGGAGGTTGTCTTTCCGGTTCCATTAATTCCGACCACGAGAATTACAGAAAGTGGTTGATCGAGTGAAAGGTCCCGCGATTGTGACGAGAGAATGCTGTGCAGAATCTCGGTAAGACCAGCGTGAGCATCCTCAGCACGAAGCTTCTTTGCTGAAGCGATGATTTCTTCTACAAGTTTTGGACCAAGATCTGATGCCAAGAGTTCGCGGCGGGCCTCTTCCCAATCTAACGGTGTGATCGATGATCGAGAGAGTTTAGCTACCAGCTTGCCAAATAAACCCATGTGGGAACCCTTAGGTTATACGTTTTCAGATTCGCGAAGACGCTGCGAAATTACTTCAGTAACTCCATCACCACGCATAGTTACTCCGTAGAGAGCATCTGCAATCTCCATAGTTCGTTTCTGGTGGGTAATAATGATCAACTGAGAATTTTCTCGTAACTCTTCTAGGACACCAAGGAGTCGTCCAAGGTTTACATCATCCAGAGCGGCCTCAACTTCATCAAGGACATAGAACGGACTTGGCCGTGATTTAAAGATTGCCACAAGCATCGCCACTGCCGTCAATGACTTTTCGCCACCGGAGAGAAGAGATAGACGTTTCACACGCTTTCCTGGTGGGCGAGCTTCAACATCGACACCGGTATTAAGGAGATCATCTGGATTTGTCAGAATCAAGCGACCATCTCCTCCAGGAAATAGTCGAGGGAAGATCTCTGCAAATTGCCTTGCAGTCTCTTCAAAAGCTTCTATAAAAATCTGCTGCACACGGTCATCTACTTCCTTGATGATGTCCAGGAGATCCTTCTTTGTATTTTTGAGATCTTCAAGTTGCTCAGCCAAAAACTTCAAACGCTCTTCGAGAGCGCTGTACTCTTCCAGTGCAAGTGGGTTGATCTTGCCAAGCAATGCCAGTGAACGCTCTGTTGCTGCTAGACGCTTTTCTTGCTGATCGCGGCGATACGGAACCATTTCGGTTGCAACGATTTCCCCATCGTCTGTCTCGATAAATGTTGGGACATCCTTATCGGGACCGTACTCGCTGACCAGTGTCGCCACATCAATACCGAGTTCTTCAACTGCCTTGCTTTCAAGAGCTTCAATTCGCATGCGTTGTTCTGCGCGAGCAATTTCATCGCGGTGAACACTGGAAGTGAGCTGATCTAATTCAAGGGTGAGTTCGCGGCCTCGAGCACGCACTGTGAGAGTTTGGCCCTCACGATCACTTCGAGAACTTTCAAGTCGAGCGCGTTCTGCAGATGCCTTTGCAATCGAACGTTCAATATGTATCAAAGCCTCGTAAGCCGCTTCTGCAATCGCTTGGGAAATCAGTGCTCCTCGAGCGCGAGCTCCACGACGCGAGACTGCTCGTTCGGAAGCTTCCCGCTCTGCACGTGCACCTTCCTCAAGGGCAAGTGCACGGGCGGCTAGAGAATCTACGCGTTCTTCACTTGTACGAACAGCAAGGCGCGCTTCCACTTCAGAAGTACGTGCTGCCGAAACTCTTTGCCGAAGAGCCTCTGCCATATGGTGATCTGGCTCTGCAATCTCACCATGTTGTTGCAATTGATTAGAGGCAACCGCTAACTCGTTTTCATCGCGTGACTTGGCGGCAGTTGCTTCGGCGATTGCCTGATTAAGTCGTTCTACTTCTGCACGAGCGGACTTCATATTCTGACCAGAGACAGCAAGGGCTTCAGTAATTGCTGCAATACGGGCATCTGATTCATTTAAGCGAGAAAGAGCTACATCGAATGCGCTCTGCTTCACTTCGACATCATTTGCGGCTGCTGAAATTTCAAAGGTAAGACGATTACATTCGTGGTTGAGGGTTTCAAGCTGTGTTGACAGCTCTGCGATGAGTGCGTTGATCTCAATCAATGAAGAAGATGATTGGGATCCGCCACGTACACGCTTTTTGGTGAGCACATCACCATCGCGTGTGACAACGGTCAGTTGTGGGTGGCTACGCAGAATCTCTTGGGCACCTTGTGCATCATCTGCAACTACTGTGGTTGACAGTAGTGATGTGAGAAGATCATCGATCTCGCTTGTATGAATATGCGTAAGTAGAGGGGTCAATCCATGGGGAATCGCCAGAGAAACCTGACTATTTCCGTCGTGAACGAGAACATCAGCCTGTCCGAGATTCTCTCTACGAAGTGTTGTCAGAGCACTGACTGCAGAGCTGAGATCGCGAACAACAATGGCATCTGCAAGTGAGCCGAGTGCTGATGCGGTAGCTGCCTCCCATCCGCTATCGATGTTAATAAGAGATGCGATTGAACCAAGAATTGAAATTCCGCGTGAATCTCGAACGAGTGCTGCTGCGCCATCGCGATTACTTGAGGTAATTCGCAGCGCTTCAAGCTTTGATTCAATTGCGTTCTTTTCACGCTCGGTACCGCGTTCAACATCGATTAAATCTGCATACTTGTTCTTGGCTTTTTCGAGGTCGCGCTTGGCTTGTTCGAAGGCGGAATCTAAACTCTGCTCGCCGGCATCTGCACCAGCAATCTCCATCTCAAGGGCGGAGTACTCGCGAGCTGCACCATCCACTCGTGCTTGTGCATCATCGCGTGCCTTGGTCAGACGTGAAATTTCTTCTGCGATCGCATCCAGGCGTGCAGCAAGAGATTTGATATGACCTTCTTGGCGAGCCGTCCCCTCGCGCTGATCTGCAATAGCACGAAGGGCTGCAGCAATTTTATCTTCTTCGCTCTTGAGCGCAGTTTCTGCAGCAACGAGATCGGCAGTTGTCTGGGCTAGTTCGACGACTGCTGCTTGAACAGCTTTGCGAAGATCTTCTTCTTCGCTGCGGAGAAGTGCTGCTTCTTTCTCTAGGGCTTCAGGATCGCGACCTGCGTTACGAGCCTCTTCGGCCTCTTCTGCTAAGAAGCGAGAACGTTCTTGAGCAAGTGATTGAGTGCCGCGAAACTTTTCACGAAGAGCAGAGAGTGAATAAAAATTCTCTTGTGCTTGAATAAGCAGAGGACTTTCGAAAGCAGATTGTGCATCAAGGGCCTCTTCGCGACGGCGAATGGCTTCTAACTCTGCCTCAACTTCTGAACGGCGAGCGCGTAGTGCAGTCTCATCGGCAACTTCTGCATCCAAGGTCCTAGACAGGGAGATGTAGTCATCTGCCAGTAGGCGAAGTTTTGCATCGCGCAGATCTGCCTGAATCGTCGCAGCCTTCTTTGCAACTTCAGCCTGCTTACCTAGAGGACGTAACTGACGACGAAGTTCGACGGTGAGATCCTGCACGCGGGCAAGATTTGCTTGCATGGAATCTAACTTTCGAAGCGCTTTCTCTTTACGCTTGCGGTGCTTAAGAACACCTGCCGCTTCTTCGATAAATCCGCGTCGCTCTTCAGGAGTTGCCATAAGAATTGCATCTAATTGGCCTTGACCAACGATGACGTGCATTTCGCGGCCGATGCCGGAATCACTGAGTAACTCTTGAATATCAAGAAGGCGAGAGGCTTCTCCATTAATTTGATATTCACTCTGTCCGTTGCGAAAGAGGATTCGTGAAATCGTAACTTCGCTAAATTCAATAGGTAGAGCGCCATCTGTGTTATCGATCGTCAGTGAAACTTCTGCCCGACCAAGAGGAGCGCGCCCTGAAGTTCCCGCGAAGATGACATCTTCCATCTTTCCGCCACGCAAAGATTTTGCGCCTTGCTCACCCATGACCCAAGTCAGGGCGTCAACAACATTTGATTTTCCAGAGCCGTTGGGACCTACCACGCAGGTGATGCCTGGTTCCAGGCGAAGAGTCGTTGCCGAGGCAAAGGACTTAAAGCCCTTGAGGGTGATGCTCTTCAAATACACGTGGGCAAACCTATCGGTTTATGAGCTCAATTTTTCGTAGGCCGTGCGGGCCGCGGCCTGTTCTGCCTCACGCTTACTTTTGCCATGGCCTTCTGCAATCTCTTCTCCACCTACGACAGCCACTGCCATGAAGGATTTATCGTGGTCGGGACCGCTTTCACTCACCCTGTATTCGAGGGTTCCTTTACCAAGGGATGCAACGAGCTCTTGTAGGGCAGTCTTTCCATCAAGGCCTGCACCCTTTGATATCGCATCCTCTAAAGTCTGCTTGATCAATTGCTGGATAACATCTGCAGTTTTTGCAAATCCTGAATCGAGGTAGATAGCCCCGATGAGGGCTTCAAGTGCATCGGCGAGTAGTGAATTCTTATCGCGCCCGTTGGTAACTTCTTCGCCTTTACCTAAGCGAATATATTTTCCAAGTTCTAACGTACGGGCAATATCGGCCAACGCTCGCATATTTACGATTCCAGATCGCAGAGGTGACAGGCGACTTTCATCCAAATCTGGATAGCGACGATAAAGCTCTTCCGTCACTACTAAACCCAGAGCGGAATCTCCGAGAAATTCCAAACGCTCATTAGTTAATGTAGAACCATTTTCATATGCAAAGGAGCGATGAGTTAACGCAAGTTCAAGGAGTTGCGGATCTACCTCAACGCCAAGTGCCTTGGACAGTTCAGGGAACAGAACAAGCCTTCGATCAGATGTCTAATACTGGGCGGCGGTTATATGTGCCGCAGGTTGGACATGCTGTGTGCTGCAACTTTGGTTGCTGGCACTGTGGGCAATTAGCAAGGGACGCTGCAGTTGTTTTCCACATGCTTCGACGTGAACGTGTCTTCGAACGAGACATCTTTCGCTTTGGTACTGGCACGAGGTAACCGTCCTTATTCTCAATATTGCTGGGATCTATCAGATTCATCACTGCGAACCCTGCGAACCTATGTGTCTGATTATCCCCTATGAGTCCGAATTCTTAAAATCCAGCCCAGCCAGGCCAGCCCAGCGAGCATCGATCACATCGTGGCGATGGTTCTCGGGCAGAATGGCCCACTTCTGGCCACATTCGGGACAGAGCCCCAGGCAATCCGGGTCACAGAGTGGATTGACCGGCAAATTAAGGACGATCGCATCTCGAATGGGTGGCTCAAGATCCATGATGACGCCATCGAGATAGCGGAGATCCTCTTCTTCAAGCTCGTCGCTCACAGGTGCCGACTTCTTGTGGTGGACCTTCTTTTTCGCCCCATCACCTTCGTAGAGATAGAGCTCCTGAATATTTCGTTCAACTGTGAGCTCAACCGGATCTAAGCAGCGAATGCATTCACCCGTTGCAACGGCGTAAATATCTGCGCTCAGCAAGATGCCTTCGGTAACAGCCTCGAGTCGAGCATCTACCTCGACGACGTCACCCTCTTGAACGGCGATGAGTGGAACGCCTACAGGTTCTGGGAGTACAAGATCGAGTTGATACTCCTTCATCTCGCCAGCACGACGTGGAAGCTCATGCGTGTTCAGATGATAAATATGGGAAGGTCTAACCACAGGGAAGGCTCTTACTTCTCTTTAGAAAGTTGAGAGAGAACATCCTTATCCCCCGCGCCTTCAAGGCGTTCGCGACCTCTTGCCACAGCTTCCATCGTCTTATTTAAAATTACTTCTAGGGTGGCAAGCCGACCATCGATATAACTTTCAACTTCGGCACGCTCTTCTTCGGCTAAAGAACGAGCATCATCAAGAATGCGTTGGGCTTCATCACGAGCTGCTTGAACAATTGCTGTCTGCTCGACCATTCGCGCAACATCTTCACGAGCCGTTGCAATCATGTGTTCTGCGCTTGTACGCGCCTCTTCAATAATGAGATCTCGTGAAGAGATTATCTGAATGGCTTGATCTAAATCTGTAGGAAGACAAACCCGAGCATCGTCAAGGATTTCTAGAATTTCTCCACGATGGACGACGCAGGAGGCAGATAGAGGAACTCCGCGTGCTTCTTCAATGAGAGTAATTGCTGCATTTAGTTTCTCTATTGAATCCATATTACTTACCGCCTTCTGCTACGCGAGACTTGAGCCAATCGTTGACAATTCTAGGAACCATCGAAGAAACATCTCCCCCGTAATACGCTAGCTCTTTAACGAGGGATGAAGAGAGGAATGAATGCGCTGGGGCTGTAGCCATAAACATGGTCTCTACACCTGAAGCTTGAAGATTTACCTGTGCCATTTGAAGCTCGTAGTCGAAGTCAGTAACCGCTCGAAGTCCTTTAACAATAGCTTGAATCTGATTGCTCTTACAAAATTCAACCAGCAAGCCAGACCATGAATCCACTCGGACATTAGGAAGATGCGTAGTTGTCTTTGAAATCATCTCCATACGTTCTTCCACCGTAAACATGCTCGACTTTGTACGGTTCACCAAGACTGCGATTACAACCTCATCAAATTGGGCGCTAGCGCGCTCAATAATGTCCAAGTGTCCAAGGGTCACGGGATCAAAGGAACCAGGGCAGACAGCACGTTTCATATGGCAAACGCTAGCAAGAAGATCAGTCTAGATCCATTTCAAGCGTAGGAACGCCAAAGAAAATAGTCGCTTGCCCGTATTTCTTATCGCGTAATTGCTCAAGACCGTATGGCCAGCTCAGTTCTTTTACTCTGCTGTTTCGCTCGACAGCAATGAGTCCATCTGGATGAAGGAAATTTCCATCAACAATCGCAATGAGATTTTCAATAATGTCGATATCAGAGAATTCATATGGTGGATCTACATAGATGAAGTGATATTGCATTGGAGCTGGATTTTCGAGAAAACGATCGACGGACATTGAATAGAGATGAAAAATGCCTGGAAATTGTGAGCTCTTTATACTTTCGTAATTAGAGAAAATTGCCTGTGCAGCCCGCTCATCACTTTCTACGCAATGAACAGTGGAACTTCCTCGGGAGAGAGCTTCTAATCCAATCGCACCGGTTCCGGCATAGAGATCAAGAACGTTAAGTCCGTCAAAATCGCCAAACTCGGAAGCCAATGACGAAAAGAGCGCCTCTCGCGCACGATCTGATGTGGGACGGGTCGACTCAGCAACTGCAGAAATATTTCTTCCTTTTGCCAAACCAGCGATAATTCTCATCCATCAACCTTTATCTATAAATTCAGAGGCGGTATCGGCCTCCACTTTAGCGAACTCTCGCGCAAGTAGTCGATGCTGCGAAAGATCTCTATCAATTGCAAGTATCTCCTCGGCATCGGCACGTGCGGCCAGAATCAAATCTTCATCTCTTAATACTCGCAACAAGCGCAGATGAGAACGAGAACCAGATTGCGCAGCACCCAAAACATCTCCCTCTCGCCGTTGTTCAAGATCGATCTTCGATAACTCAAATCCGTCGGTGCTCGCCGCAACAGCCTCTAACCGCACGCGAGCAGGAGACTCTGCAATTGCAGTAGTGATCAACAGGCATAGACCCGGAGATGTTCCTCGTCCAACTCGTCCACGCAATTGGTGCAGCTGCGATACTCCAAATCGATCGGCATCCATAATCACCATGACAGTCGCATTTGGAACATCTACGCCGACCTCAATAACTGTTGTGGAAACGAGCACATCGATCTGATGCGAAGCAAATGCATTCATCGTCGCATCTTTGAGTTCTGATGGAAGACGACCATGGAGCGGTGCGACCCTTACACCTTTAAGCGCTCCCGTGGCGAGGGATGGGGCAAGTTCTTCAACGCT
>JBJTKU010000147.1:0-3588 GCA_046096605.1 Candidatus Planktophila sp.
AGGACACGCGCTGCCTTAGCAAGCGATCCCTTCATAGCACCAGCAAGCTTTGACAAGAGAACCTCGCGAGATTCGAGATCTGCAAGCTTCATGATTTCAGCTGCGGTTACAAGCTTGCCTTCGTAGATTCCACCCTTGATAACAAGAAGTGGATTCTCCTTTTGGAAGTTCTTGAGGTTACGAGCTGCATCAATTGGATCTCCCTTAACGAAAGCAAGAGCAGATGGACCAGCGAGAAGATCATCTGTGATCTCGACACCAGCGCCCTTTGCTGCAATCTTTGTGAGGGTGTTCTTTACAACTGCGTACTTGGTATCAGCACCAAGCGAGCGACGCAATTGCTTCATCGAAGTAACGGTCAGACCGCGATATTCGGTGAGGTATGTAGCAGTAGCTGTACGGAAGTCTTCCGTCAGTTCTGCAACTGCTGCTGCTTTATCTGGGCGAGCCATTCGGTTCACCTTTCCTGTTACTTAATTGGTGACCGCAGAAATAAAAAATCCGTGACGCGTAAGAGCGCACGGATTTACGTGAACACCTACGCGGGCTGAGATTCCTCAATTATCGAAACTCTTGCGAGTGACGACCTGCGGTCTTTGGTTATGGGATTACTCTAAAGCTGAGCCATCCCAAGGGTCAAATTGAGCGTGAAGGGCGGTGATCGGCCCCATGATTACGGGCTAGAGAACGCCCTTAACCAAGATCAGATTTCCGTATGGCCGATCTTCTGAAGTACTTACGATGGCAAAACACGATCTCACGCGTTCATAGAAATCGAAGCGCTCTAGAGATCTAACAGAGACGTCTCTTCCTTCGATGCGGTTGCAAATCTCCTGTCCTTCCTTATGAAACGGGAGAATTTCATCTGGTTTATCAACTACTTGCATCGTAAATACAGGCGACTCTACAAAAGTGTCTAAAGGCATCAAAGTTAAAATCATAGAAAGCATTTCAGTAGAATTGACACCGTCATAACGCACTAGCCGTGACGACCTTGCATCAAATGCTGCCGGATAGTTTCGATCGACAATTGCTATTTCGTCGCCGTGACCCATCGCTGCAAGCACATAGATGAGATCGGCATTTATACGTGAATCGATTCCCTTTAACATATAAGAGATAATGTAGTTTCTTCTAGGTTTTAAGTAAAGAGTTTTATTGAATAAATCTGCGGCCCAAGGGGCGAACAGCCAGAGTCGAAATAATAATTGAGGCAATGACGGCCATTAGAATTCCAGTAAATTGAGTATCAGTAATTGCACTCGCAGCAAGTGCAGCTCCTCCAAGAACGAATGAAAATTCACCAATTTGACTCAAGCCAACTGCTAGTTGCGGATGATTTGCTTTGAGTTTTCCCAAGCGGGAAAGAACGATCGTTGGCACCGTTTTCAGAGAAACCATCATGGCCACCAATAAGGCAGCAAATGGAAGTGCTTTCATGACAAGTTCAGGGTTTACCAAACTTCCAACAACTACAAAGAACAAGACCTGAAAAAGATCTTTAAAGGGAAGAACAGCTTTTCGCACTTCGTCAGTATCGCGACTTTGGGTAATCGAAAGGCCTGCCACAAAGCTAGCTAATGCCATCGGTATGTCGAAGAAGACGGTACCGAGGGCCGCAATGGTTAAACCGATCGCAACCGAATAGATCAAGAATAGATCTTTTTCCCAACGTACCAACTTGAGTAAACGAGGTAAAACCTTCGCGCAGACAATTGCAAAGAGAATAAAACCAATTAATCCTGCTAATGAGGCGACGAGAGATTTTTCCGAATCTCCGAAGAAGGTCAGAATGATTGCAGCTGCTGCCACTCCCACAAGATCTTGCAACACGCTCCAGCCAAGTAGCGCTTCTTCTGTCTCAGTATGGGTAGTCCTTCTGCGGCTTCTCGTAATATTTACAATCACAACACTTGATGACATGGCCAAAGAAAGCGCCAAAAGCAGCGCACCGAGTATTGGAATGTCCATAAAAAGAAATAGTGGAGTTCCAATGAGTAAGCCAATCAATAATTGGCTTGGAACTGCCCACAGCAACGCATTGTGCTCTCGACGAATGCGCTTGAGATCAATTTCAATTCCTACTTCAAATAAAAGAAGCACTACTCCAATATCTGCCAACAAGGCGAGCTGATTCTTATCGGCAACAAATCCTGGAGTAAATGGTGAGACGAGCAAACCTACAAGCAGATATCCGACGATCGCAGGCAATCCAACGCGTCGTGCAACAAGACCGCTTGTTGCAGCAGCCATGAGAACAACGCCCACATCTAGGACAAGAGGTGCTGTCTCAACGATTGATGCCATGTTCTAAGGATAGAACTCCTAAGATTTTCACGGGCAATATAAATCCGGCCCTCGGTGGAGCGCAGGGACTTTAACGAGTAAGTCCCTGGCCCGCCGAGAGCCGGATTATGAAAAGAGTTTAATTTGCTACTGGCTCGCGAACGAGGTTTGGATCTACTGGAATTCCAGGCCCCATTGTTGTTGAGACGACAGCCTTTTGAACATAGCGACCCTTTGAAGAGTTTGGCTTTGCGCGAAGTACTTCATCCATTGCGGCTGCGTAGTTATCTGCAAGCTGCTCTGCTGTAAATGAAACCTTACCGATGATGTAGTGCAGGTTTGAGTTCTTATCAACGCGGAATTCAATCTTTCCACCCTTGATATCCTTAACAGCTTTTGTGACATCGGTTGTCACTGTTCCTGTCTTAGGGTTTGGCATCAAGCCGCGTGTTCCAAGAACCTTACCTAGGCGACCAACCTTGGCCATCAAATCTGGTGTTGCAACTACTGCATCAAAGTCCAAGCGACCCTTTGAAACTTCGTCGATCAATTCGTCTCCGCCGACGATATCTGCGCCAGCAGCACGAGCTTCTTCAGCACGCTCACCGTTTGCAAATACAAGAACTCGAGCGGTCTTACCGGTTCCGTGTGGAAGGTTTACTGTGCCGCGAATTGCTTGGTCGGCCTTCTTTGGATCAACACCAAGAACAAGTGCAACTTCAACAGTTGAGTCGTACTTTGTTGTTGATGTCTCTTTGGCAAGTGTTACTGCCTCTAGAGGTGTGTATAGGTGATCTGCTTTTACCTTTTCAGCTGCTGCTGAATATTTCTTTGAGCGCTTCATTTCTTCCTCTTTCGCCAACCCCTCAAGGTTGATGTAGTGGTTGTGGTTAGCGAACCAGCGAGGTTCTCCCACATCTCGAAACCAATTTAGTTTCGAGAAACTTTTTTAATGCTGAACCTTTATGCGGATACAGTGATTCCCATTGAGCGAGCTGTACCCGCGATGATCTTCGCTGCTGCCTCAATGTCATTTGCATTGAGATCTGCCATCTTTGTTGTTGCGATCTCCTTGACCTGAGCCATGGTGATATTTGCAACCTTTGTCTTGTGTGGAATCGGTGATCCCTTTTCAACTCCAGCTGCCTTCAAGATTAGGCGAGATGCTGGAGGTGTCTTAGTGATGAAGTCGAATGAGCGATCTTCGTAGACAGTGATTTCTACCGGAATGATCTGACCCTTTTGGTTTTCAGTCGCAGCGTTATATGCCTTGACGAATTCCATGATGTTGACACCATGCTG
>JBJTKU010000148.1:0-5009 GCA_046096605.1 Candidatus Planktophila sp.
GGTGCACCGCATTGGTAGTGGTGAATGGCAGAAAGCTAAGGGCCGCGCGCGCAAAGCAGTTAAGGCGATTGCCGGCGAACTCATTCGTCTCTATGCCGCTCGTACTAGTGCACCAGGTTTTGCCTTCTCACCAGATACTCCGTGGCAGCGTGAACTCGAAGATGCCTTCTCTTATATTGAAACGCCAGATCAGTTATCGACGATAGAAGATGTTAAGCGCGATATGGAACGTCCCTATCCCATGGATCGCATCATCTGTGGCGATGTTGGATACGGCAAGACCGAAATAGCAATCCGTGCAGCATTTAAAGGAGTCCAGGATGGAAAACAAGTCGCAGTCTTGGTCCCAACCACTTTGTTGGTACAACAGCATTCAAAGACCTTTGCCGAACGGTATGCAGGATTTCCAATTAAGGTTGCTGGTCTATCTCGCTTTAACAGTGCGAAAGAGACCAAAGTAATTCTGGAAGAGATTGTCAATGGCAGCGTGGATGTTATTGTCGGAACACATCGTCTTCTTTCACAGGATGTAGTCTTCAAAGATCTAGGCCTGGTAATTGTCGATGAAGAGCAGCGCTTTGGCGTAGAGCAGAAGGAATCCCTCAAGAAACTGCGCACAACAGTCGATGTTCTAGCGATGTCTGCAACGCCTATTCCACGCACACTTGAAATGGCTATAACTGGTATTCGTGAGATGTCTACAATCACAACTCCACCTGAAGAGCGCCACCCGATTCTGACCTATGTCGGCCCAGCCGATGATGCGCAGATTAAGGCGGCAATCCATCGCGAGCTTTTGCGCGATGGTCAGATCTTCTATCTACACAATCGAGTGGAATCAATCGATCGCGCGGCTTCCAAAATCCAAGAACTTGTCCCTGAAGCGCGCATTCGTGTAGCCCATGGTCAAATGAGTGAAGGAGCTCTTGAAGATGTGATCCTGGCATTTTGGAATCGCGACTTCGATGTTCTTGTCTGTACGACCATTGTTGAAAGCGGACTGGATATCGCGAATGCAAATACCTTGATTGTCGAACGTGCAGATACCTTCGGTCTCTCACAGTTGCACCAGTTACGTGGTCGAGTTGGTCGCGGTCGCGAACGCGCTTATGCGTACTTCCTTTATCCGGCAGATCAGCCGCTCTCTGAAGTTGCACTTGATCGCTTAAAGACGATCGCAACAAATACCGACCTCGGTGCAGGAATGCGGGTTGCTCTTAAAGATTTGGAAATCCGCGGCGCAGGAAACTTACTTGGTGGCGAACAATCAGGACATATTGCAGATGTTGGATTTGATCTCTATATGCGCATGGTCGGTGAAGCAGTTCATGATTACAAAGCGGGCATTATTGAACAAGGCGAAAAGAGCCATGAATGTAAGGTTGAACTTCCAGTCAATGCGCACTTATCGCCAGAGTACGTTCCAGGAGAACGTCTACGACTTGATCTCTACCGTCGCCTTGCAGATGTCGTGACGCAAGCAGATGTTGATTCCATTGAAGAAGAACTCAAGGATCGCTTTGGTGAATTACCTGAAGAAGCTCAAGCGCTATTGAAGGTTGCAGCGCTACGTGCACAAGCGAAGGCTCTGGGAATAACAGAAGTAGTCTCCACTGGGAAGTTCCTCAGGATTTCACCTTTGGTGCTCCCTGAATCACGACAGCTTCGCCTCACCCGTCTCTATCCCGGTTCACTCTATAAAAGTGCAACACATAGCGTCTTAGTCACAATTCCTAAACCCAGCGGGTGGAGCCCGTCCAATCCATCGCCGCAGATGGGGGATACTTCTCTCCTGGCCTGGGTCTCCACGGCCCTCGAAGAGTTAACGACGAAAGAGAGAAAACCGTGAAGAAGATTCTGACCGCCCTTGTAGTTGCAACAGGATTACTTCTTACTGGGTGCTCAAATGTCGATGCCGCTCTCTCATTGGGCGATACCAAGATCACTACAGCAGAACTTCAATCACATGTTGATTCGATTCTGGCAGAGCGTGCCAAGGTTGATACCTCTCAAATGCAACTTCAAACCGGTGAGACCCTAGTCCGCAATCAACTTCAATTCCAATTGCTTCTGACAGGTTTTGCAGAGATCGCCAAAGAGCTAGATATTCAGATTACAAATTCAGAGATTGCAGCTCGACGGGGACAGATCGTCGAGCAAGTTGGTGGAGAAGAGGCTCTACCAGCAGCACTGGTTTCAGCATCAATTGCACCTGAAGATCTCGATGGATACCTTCGCGCAATCTTGACTACCGAAAAAATCGGACAAGCACTTTCACAGACGGGTGTTGCAGAAGCCGATGTTCAGAATCGTGTGCAAGAACTTTTCGTCGCTAAGGTCAACGAGCTAAAGCTCAAGGTAAATCCACGCTACGGAAAGTGGGATGCCACAACAGGCCAGATCGTTGCAGCAGATGTTGCCAGCGATGCAGTAACACCTTCCACTGAGTAATCAGAAGAAAAGGTAGCGGTCATGTCTGAATTACTTCGACTCGTTGAGGTAATGAATCGCCTGCGTTCACCCGGCGGTTGTCCGTGGGATGCAGAACAGACACATGAATCACTCGTGAAATATCTTTTGGAAGAGTCCTACGAATTTATAGACGTTCTTGGAGAAGGTGATCGCCAAGGTATGCGAGAAGAGCTTGGCGATGTTCTATTGCAAGTCTATTTTCATTCACGTATCGCACAAGACCACCCAACTGATCCATTCTCAATCGAAGATGTTGCAAAGCTCATTGCAGATAAGTTAATTCGCCGCCACCCACATGTCTTTGAGGGTTTACAGGTAGATGACATGGAAGAGGTCATTGAAAACTGGGAAGCGATTAAAGCGAAAGAGAAAGGGCGTACCTCAAGCCTTGATGGAATTGCGATGGCACAACCAGCGCTACCTTTAGTGGAGAAACTGATCTATCGTGCAGAGAAATACAAAGTCGAACTCCCACTGACCGATTTTGAATCTGCAGTTGTAAAACTTCAGAGCTCACCAGATGAAAAAAGTGTCGGAGAGGCCCTTGCGGCGATTATTGCGTTGGCTCATCAACATAACATTGATCCCGAGAGCGCATTACGTGGGCAGGCCCGCGAAATGATCGAGAAAATTCGCCGATCCGAGGGCAGGGTAGACTAGTCCAAGGTAATTCGTTCAACGTTGAGCGCAGATCTACAATAATTTGAAGGAGTATCTCTGTGGCAATAATTGAAGCAATCGGCGCTCGTGAAATTTTGGACTCCCGTGGAAATCCAACGGTTGAAGTCGAAGTCCTACTGGAAGATGGCGCATTTGCTCGTGCTGCTGTTCCAAGCGGTGCATCAACCGGTGCATTTGAAGCATCTGAACTCCGCGATGGTGGTAAGCGCTACCTCGGTAAAGGAGTTGAGAAGGCAGTTGCATTCGTCAATAACGAAATCGCATCTGCGATCGTAGGTTTTGATTCACGCGATCAGCGCATGATCGATGCAGAGATGATCGAGCTCGATGGAAGCGCAAATAAGTCAAAGCTTGGCGCGAACTCAATTCTTGGCGTCTCACTCGCTGTTGCAAAGGCATCTGCAGAATCTGCAGATCTCTCACTTTTCTCTTACCTTGGCGGACCAAACGCTCACGTTCTTCCAGTTCCAATGATGAATATCCTTAACGGCGGTGCACACGCTGATACCAACGTTGATATTCAAGAGTTCATGGTTGCGCCAATCGGCGCAGAATCTTTCCGCGAATCACTTCGCTGGGGTGCAGAGATCTATCACTCACTGAAATCGGTATTGAAAAAGCGCGGACTTGCAACAAGTGTTGGTGACGAAGGTGGCTTTGCGCCAAACTTAGAGAGCAACCGTGCGGCCCTTGATCTCATCCTTGAAGCGATCGAAAGTGCTGGCCTAAAGCCAGGCAAAGATGTGGCACTTGCCATGGATGTTGCAGCAACAGAGTTCCACGAGGGTGGAAAGTACAATTTTGAAGGATCACTTCGCACATCAGATGAAATGATCGCTTACTACGCAGAGCTCGTATCTGCTTACCCATTGGTCTCTATCGAAGATCCACTTGATGAAGAAGATTGGGCTGGCTGGACTTCAATGACAGCATCGTTGGGATCAAAGGTGCAGATCGTCGGCGACGACCTCTTTGTTACAAACCCAACACGTCTTTCAAAGGGAATTGCTGGAAATACAGCAAATGCTCTTCTTGTAAAGGTAAACCAGATCGGAACCCTGACTGAGACGCTTGATGCGGTAGAGATGGCGCACCGCGCTAACTACCGCAGCATGCTCAGCCACCGTTCAGGTGAAACTGAGGACACCACAATTGCTGATATCGCAGTTGCAACGAACTGTGGTCAGATCAAGACTGGTGCACCTGCACGTAGTGAGCGCGTTGCTAAGTACAACCAACTCTTGCGAATTGAAGAAGAGCTAGCAACCGGCGCGCTTTATGCAGGTCGTGCCGCCTTCCCACGATTTAAGAATTAATTGTAAGAAGGATTAATGAAGAAGGTTCGGTCTAGATCTAAGCGAGTATTTTCAACTCGCAAGCCACGATCTAGTCGGACCTTCTCACTTGTCGCAGTCTTCTTTATCTTCGCACTCGTATTAGCTCCACCGATTCAGCATTACTTCACCCAACGAGCACAGATCAACGCACTTCGGGCACAGGTAGATAGTGATCGCGCAGCTCTTGAGGCAGCACGCCTTGAGTTAATGCGTTGGCAAGATCCGGAATACGTTAAAGCTCAAGCCCGCGAACGTCTTCACTTTGTCATGCCGGGAGAGCGTCAATACATCGTCACTGGCACACCTAAAGGTGATGGGGAGGTCACAACAAATAAAGTTGCCGATCAACTCGAAGATGGTTCTCCTTGGTATACGCGGATGATTGCTTCCATTACTCAAGTTACAGGCGAAAAGTAAATGGGAGCTTCACCGGATAAACAGGTATCTCCCCGCGATTTAGCGTGCATCCAAACTCAACTTGGTCGCACGCCTCGTGATGTTCACGCAATTGCTTATCGA
>JBJTKU010000149.1:0-17700 GCA_046096605.1 Candidatus Planktophila sp.
ATATAGTATACTAATGACGTTGTTCTAGAGCTAGCTCTACCATGCTGATATATTGGTCTAGTTGTCTAGGTGTTAGTTCCTTGCCATTGGCCGCTAGTGCATGTCTATAAGCCATACGTTGTTTCTTATTAAGAACAGTAATTTCCTTTAGTTCTAATAACTGGTCTTGATCAGTCATTTTAACAATTTGTTTGAAAACCTTGTATGAGTCCTCGTCATGATAGTTTTCTTCATATACAGTAGACATGTATAAAAAGAATTCACGCTTAGATAGCATAATATACTCCCTTATAAAAAGGGGCGATTTCATGCGAATATCATATAAAAATGATGTGTTTTCGTTAAAAATCAGCCCAAACGGCCTTATTTATATTATCACGTTCTAACGGGTAAATTGACTTTTACGATCTTATGTGGACTGCGATACATATTATCTATGAGATCAGATTGAACCTCTGGTCCCATATAGATATACCCGTAACCGCCATTATTACTATAAACTACAAGACCTTTGCTATCTCTATGCTTTACTGTATATACTCCAGCATCACTCATATACATACGTTCGCCACTATCATTAACATAATAATTACCAGAACGCCCTATAACCTTAATAACATCACCATCAGTTAGTATGGTCCAATCCACATCCTCATACTTCTTTGGCTTCTTAGTTTTAAACTTATTCTTCTTAGTTATAGAAGCAGGCACGAATTCGTTATTACAGTGTTTACATGTATGCGCACGCGCCCCATTAATATTATTACAATTCTTACAAAGCTTTTGTCCACGCTTAAGTTTCATATATCGTACCTTATGGTTGTTAGTGTGTTATATATCGGACACTCACTGACTATGAGTATCTGGGCGATCTGTTAAGATGGAGTAGTACAAGTATACCCTACAATTTCACGATGTCAACTGACAATCTCGCTGACTATCAGCATTGTGGCGATCTTATTATATTAGATAAGACAAGCCTCACCTCTTCTTTTTTTTAGGATCAACGGGAGCGGGCTTCATAAGAATTTCTAATGATGCGCCATCGTCTGCCAGTTTGGCAAAATAAGATTGGCTAATGCGTTGGCTTTCGATATCGTTAATGACTCCGTGAGTATATACATTAATGCGGTACTTGTTATCGTACACGTTCACAGCCTTACACATCTTAAAGTTAGAGGGCTTATCTACTTGTTTGAACAATAGAGTACAAACACTATCTGATTGCCCCATATCCCTTGAAATTTCGCGTGACGGGAATCCTTGCACTTTTGCCATTATAATTTCTCCTTATAGTTTTTTTCGCTGACTGTGTTGCAATATGTTGACTCTTTTAGATGAGCAAAGACAACCCCATGACATTCCATGAGGGTTGCCTATATTACCCATCTTACGTAGTTTATCTATCTTAACATTGCTACGCTTCTCCATTCTACCATATCGACACTCTTGACGCAAGTACTTGAGGAATAAGGACTTACGTTCATTCACTTCTATACTTGACGTAACATATTGGAAATAAATAACTTATGGAAAATCGGCCCGGCCCCGCCAGCCGTAAACCCTTGCGGGTAACGGACTTACGGCGAGTGACCAGCTTCCCAAGTTTCTTGGAGAAGGGTAGGGAACTGGCAGGATAATTTATTGATAATGCCTGCCAGCCCCTTTCCCCTCCCACTATTATAATCAAGCGGTAAGGGCGAAAACCTTTTCGTAATCCTTATCACTGAACGTATCCGCACGACGCAGGATGGTAGCCCAGCGATCTGCGGAAGTATCCAGCAGACTACCGGCAACCTCATCGAACTTCACCCATGTCTTATTATCAAACTTCTGGCCTGCACGGGTCAGACCGTTGATAATACCAAACAGGTTACTATTCTGTGCTTCCATCGTGATATACTGTTCAAGGAACTCAGTAGCCTCACGCTTAGTCAGTTTGTAATCTGACGATACGCTGGCGATGATACCTTTCGCAGAAGCCTTACCGATTTCCATGGCACGGGTTTCCAGAAACTTCTTGATGCCGGGAGCAAGGAGCGGAATCTGATCTTGGATATTCTTAGCGATTTCCAACTTCAGTTCAGCGAGGTCGATATTGCCGCGATGAACGCGACGAATCTTCTCGCCAGCAGTCTGACCCCAGATACAACCGTTCATGCAGATGGCACGAAACAGGCTAGGCGTCTGCGTGATGCGGCGAGTGCCGATCTCACAGTTGCCAACGCTAATCATGCCACCATAGTCACTATCGTCAGAACCATAGTCCATGATAGTGTCGGGGATGAGAACATTACCATAGATAGTATCCTCATCGCCACGCCAGTGACTAAACCGTCCACCGGGAATAAACTCTTGCAACACTTCCAGATACCAACGATTGTCAACCGGAGCATACTGCTCGGTCACGAACGCCCGACAAGTACCATCCGTATAGGTACGGAGTCGGAACTTCTTATCTTGATCGACACGACGCAGGGCATTATTGCCCACAATCGCCATAGTATTAGCGTCGTGGGAATCGAAACCCTCAATGTTCCTCATCTCACGCAGGAACGAAGAACTAGTCACGCCTGTGCGTGTGCTGAACTGTTCGATGGCATGATCCGTAGGCCGGAACTTGCGACCATCACCCAGCTTGAAATAGAAATCGTCATTCTCGCTCACGCAGGAAATGCTCTTGGTTTCAGCCAGAATATCCTCGCGGTTATCAATAGCGGTCTGCGTATCCTGCATGACCTGTTCGAAAGTCTTGGTCTTAGCCCACCAATCCTTATGAACGTGCGTACCGTCCTGAAAACCCTTGCCCGTCGCACCCTGAAGGGTACGCACGAACGAACCAGCGGAAGCGTCAGACTCAATCGTCAACTTGCTATAATCACTCATCTCAAAAACTCCTAGTGGGAAATCAAACAACTCGTACAGTATACCAGATTATTTCGTAAAGTCAAGCTCTTCTTTTGGGAACATCTTATCGAAACACGATCCACACGTTCCACTGATCAAAAGTTCACGCTCTGCGTCTGACAGATAACCCATCAGATCTTGCACAAACCCTTGACCGCACATCCACTCCACCATATCTTGACGATTATACATGATGGAATATTTGACGCCACAGCACCGGCAGCGAATTTCAGTAGACGTATCACGTTCAGCAAAAGCGACCATCGTTTTCTCCTTTTCAACCATGATACCATATGTATCGGCAGTGTCAAGGGGTCAGCTTTAGAAATTTCTTTTTGACGTAAGTGCTTGGTAGATATAGACTTACGACGAGCGGGGCGGGCCGCGTTTGCCCTAAACCCTTTGGTAGCAAAGACTTACGACGAGATAATCAGATTAGGATCATAGAAGTGCATCTTCACAAAATCAAATGCAGGAAAGGCGTGAAGTGCATACCCCTCGTTCATACATATACCATCCTTATTGTATACTTCATAATAGGATACATTTCTCTCACAGAAATCTTTGTCCGTATCATATACTGCGAAGATCTCATAAACTCCATAGGGAGCGTTCATGTCATAGTAATATGTGGCTACTTGTTCAGTCATCTAATTCTCTTACCTCTATAATGTTCTCTTTACCAAAGCCGCCAAAGAAATCTGGATCTTGATATAGTATATTACTTAGATAGTCTGCTATTGATTCCTTATCATTGAAATCAATCTCATCGTCCATGTTATCAAAACCTAGTTGCATCTGTATGGTTACGAGTTTCATATGATTGCTTTTATAATGTTTGGGGGAATATTGGTTACTTTATAAGTTACTATTCCAATTTATTATTCTTGATACAGCATTGACCACACGATAATCATAATCATAATTTCTATCAATTTATCTCCCTAACATGTGACAAACGAATCACAGTAGGGCGTGTACGAGTCGAACGTACCTATGAATACCTTATAAGAGTATCGGATGCAACCGGCTTACCTTACGCCCCGTGAAGCGGGTGATGCACAGTATTATACCATGCACCACCCGCGTTCGTCAAGGGAGATCAACGATAGCAGTACGTTTCCAACATCTTATCGCAGAGCAGGGTTCGCACAGTATTATCCAAGGCACGAACCACGGCATACTTACCATTCGGGCCAGTACCAACACGCAGGATTCGTCCCGTGTGAAACTTTAGCACGTTCTTAGTACCGTGCAGAGGATACTTGCAGCGAATGTGACGATCCTTACGCAGGCTAGCAAAATTATTCATATTCCATTTCTCCCTTAGTTAGAAAACATCTTCTCAACATCGGCAAGGGTATACACAACCTTCTTGCCATTCAACACAAATGTCACACCATCACGCTTGATACTAAACACCTTACCGTACTTAGTATCGTCATTCAATCCAAGAATCTTCATTCTTTTTCTCCTGTTACCACCAGCTATCATACACTACTTTAGAACCGTTGTCAAGAGCATTTCTTGCAGCGGCGATGAATTCTACATCCTGCTGCCTATACATATCATCACTATTACTACCAAAGAAGAAACCTTGAGTTTCGGGCAAGCTATTAGAATCAAGAGCCTGCTCAAGGCTATCCAAATCTTCCATAGTAAGTTCAAGAGGAATACAGTTGAAGTCACCCAACATATTATCCTCATGACGATCACCGGGGCGACCTTTACTTTCCCACAGGTTTTCCATCCAACCTTGAAGGTTAGGATGCTTTCGCCAGTAGGCAATTTCAGTTTTAGTATCACCGTCGATAGCATATGCGAACTGATCAAGACCCATTGTTATCTCCATTGATTAGCTAGTGTCGAACTAGGCTACTACTACTTCACCTAGTATCGACATTCTAGCAGACATTCTTTAGAAAATCAAGAGGCAGCAACTTCAGCGGCAGGCTTTTCAGCCTTCACCTTCTTAGCTTTCGGGTTGACCGACTGCTCGGTAATACCAGCAACCCTAGCTCGCCACACCTTGAAACCCTGTTCCTTCAGATCCGTAGCCTTGACGGGCTTGACGGCAGCGTACACACCGTGGTTCTCGACATTAGCAATAAGCGTCTGCGAGATCGAATCCGTATCCAGCGTAACATCGGTCACAACATCCAGAACAAACGTATACTTCTTCATAATCATCCCTTTCATTTAGTGGTTATCAATCCCGTAACTTCAATCATTCTATCATAGTATCGTCCACTGTCAAGGGGAAACTTGAAAAAAATTTTTTTTGCACATAAGTCGTTGTGGCGTAAGGACTTACGACGAGCCGGGGCGGCCCCGTTTGCTCTAAGTCTATACGTAGCAAGGCTTTAGGCTATGAGATATAACCCTCACAACCCAAAGTGGTCAGTTCACGCAATAGAGTCTCTGCGGCAGCAGGAGTAGGCAACTTGATAGTATGCTTGCTAGCACCACTAATCCACTTACCCCCACCGCCATAAGTGCTGTCATAACGCCCCACCAGCACATCCGTCCAATCCTTAGCCTCTTTCAGCCCCCAACCAGAATGTACACGAATCGCTTTGATGCAAGGAATGCGATTGTCTCCCGGCATCTTGGTGATGGTCACATCACGACTCTGGTTGACGCCAAGAGCCACTTCGATACTCTTCACAATACGATCATGCAGATCGTTACCCGCCGTGTTGGCAATAGCAATAGCCTCGGCAATCGTCACCTGAATACTGATCATATTCTTTCCTCTAAGATATAAACTTGTTTGTTGTTGGTAATTAGTGTAGCGTATTCTGAATTGTCCCAAGCAAACTCGCCTGAGTCACTCTCTCGTCGCCACTGTGGATCACGGATTGGATTATAAAACAAACGCTCTAGATTGTCAACTGGATTTTCATTGTTGATTACCACACGTTCACACTCTACCCATCCGGCCACATCTTTTACGCCAGCCTTATGTACCTTCTTAGCCTTATTAAGTTTGTTAACTAGCTTGCATCCCATCATCTCTAGACTACTGGTAGATGGGTCAACGTACATTACATTCTTACCATGACGAATCTGCCACTTCATATAATTGCGGCCAGACTGTAGGTGAAATCTTACTCTATACATTAATATAAATCCTTAGTATACTCTGTTGGAATAATCGGACACCAACCCTTTGCTCGCTCCTCGTCGTAAGGAAGCCAGAACGGAGCATCACAAGCATCAACGAATCCAAAACTTACATTCTGGAATGTATGAGGACAAAGTTCTATAGGATTAGGACTGTCAGCATAAATCGTTCGTTCCTCATAGTTATAGTGTCCAATACCTATACCAATATGAGGGCCAAAATAGTAAATCTTCTCACCATTCTTTGGCGGATTCTTATGAGAGTTATTCCATTCCATTATTTTCCCCTCCCAATAATCACACACTCTGTACTCTCATCAGCCCCATCAACATACTCAACACGTTCATGTGGGCCATAATACCAAGTATCTTTATCGTTCACATTAAAAACGATATTTCTGGTATGTAGTTCAGTATCATTATAACCACCCTCATACCCAAGAGTCAATACCATCATATCGCCCGGATAGTTTTTCAACTGCTCAACCAGTTCGTTAACGGTCATCATACCCTCATTGCTAAAATTGCATTATACCTTCCACCAGATCATGACAAGCCATACCGGAAGAAGTATAAACCAATACTCCGTCTTTTGTCAAGCTAATAAGATAATAATCATTTTCTATATAGTGAGATTTTCCATCCTCGTCGCTAGTATCAACCCTATAGCCACTTGCTATAGAAATGGTTTCGTCATCATTTTCTTGAATAACAAGATATTTTCCATTAGTAAGCTGAATATTATGATCAACAGATATTGTTCTAGCCATAATTATACCCTCATTGCTAATTCGACCCACACCTCAATCAACTCTTTAACCGTTATACCATATTCTTCTGCTAAAGTCAAGACTTCATCCCGATTATTTTTATTCACAACCATTAAACGGCTATTTAAAACTTTCAGAATCTTTAGAATAGCACTATGTCTATTCCTCTGGTAAACTTCATTTGCTTTACTCATTTTCTTCTCCCAATGGATACTGGTTGTATTGTATGAGGCGGGAGAATCACTCCGCTTAGACCTTGATTTCGGTAAAGATGATGAGTCCTTACCTAGTCTATGTATTCCACGGTTAAGCACCGTTTAGAACCTCATATTGTATTGGTCGTGGTGAGGACGCTATCCCCCATAGATTGGCATCAGTTCCCAGAGCATAACCGGCTCAGTCGTCCCCGATGGGTTATCCAATCTAGTCCCAGGCATGGACCCACGAATGATTGTATTGTTGGCAACGTCCCGGATTCTAGTTGCCTTGCCGTTCGTATTTCTACGTCCCGAAGTCTATCCTACTAGGCTAACGGCTATGCTTTGTATTCTACACTACCTGTGTTTGCCTGTCAAGTGTCTATTTTTGTATTCTTTGATGTCGCCGTTCATCACAATCTTCTCTTCTTCATATGGCACAGCCACGCGACGATAGAACTCTTGCTTTATGTTCTCAAGAACGCCTGTCAGCATAGCCACCTTGGCATACGAAGTATCGCCCATCACCTTACCAAACAATCTACTTACACAGTAATTCAAGTCTCCTAAGACCGTCATTACATTTTCATTACTAAGCTCGTCTGAACAATTAGTAATAGTATCTGAAAGATCATCTATGTATCTGTCTAGAACCTTACGGTCAGTTTCATTAATGTATGGCATTATACATCATACTCCTTTCTCCATCCACGTTCAATATCTCGCCTTGTTCGTAACCGCTTGGGCCGATTGTCCATAACCGTATCCCTGTGTTCCTTGTGACCCGTAGGAACTTCCCACGGTTGCTTGACCTTGAGTTTGACCACGTTGCGGCGTGGCCTCATATCGTCGTTGTTGTGGAGCGTAATCATGCCATTGTCCATTTTCGTGAAGGTAAAATACTTTATCGACATTCGGATCGTAAGCCATCAAACAATATTGTACGGGGTAATTTGGTTTTGTCAAGACCTGTTTCTGAGGCAAAGCAGGAATCTTAATCTCACCTTTCTGATAATCTTTTACACCATTATACGCCAACCCCAGTATTGCAATCAAAACCCCTACCCACTGAATCACGATTTCTCTCCTATTCTTACGTTTGCTGTCCATATACAGTTTATCGACATTCCTCCCATGCACACTTTAGAGATTCTTTGGATTTGTTCTAAGTATATATGGGATAAGGACTTACGTAAAATCCGCCCGGCCCCGGCCACCGTAAGTCTAATGGTGACAAGGGTTTACGTCATTCTATTTCCCAGTTTGCTAGTTTCATTACAACTTCTGTAGGAATAACCTGAGTTAATTTATCTGCACTTTTATAATCACGATATCCACGCTCATCTACATAGAAATATTCATCTAATACGTCATGCTGATTAGCTTCCCATAATACTTGTGCTGCCGCTTCTGTTTCTGATTTACTGGTACTAAATATAAGTTGTAGACTGCCGCATTGTATGTAAAACTTAGACATTGTTACGTTTCCTCTGCTTGCACATCTCGCAGCCACAGTAATCATCCTCGTAGTCATTGTCATCGTCGCTCACATCTGCATCATACACACTCTCCTCGCCACAGTCAATGCACACTAAGACTTTCTTACCATTGCGGCGAATATATCCAACATTACCAATATGAGCATCCATAAACTCTAGACCAAGATCATCTATCTTTCTAATCAGTTTATCAATTTTGTTTTGATTCTGGTATGGTAGATCATCGTCACAATCTCCACAGCTACACTCATTACCACCGCATCCGATAATCTCTGCCATTTCTGAAATATAACCCCAGCGAGACAATTCAAGATTATCGCGGTAACGAATCTTTCCAATATCACTCAACACTTTAGGGGCAAGATTATATTGTGACAACTTAGATTGTACACCGTGTGCATACTCTGCACTTTCTTTATCATCAAACTCCTTGAAGCCACGACCTTCATCAATAATATAGAAAGCAGACCGACTACCGCAGCTATTATAATCTCCAACAATCGCCATGATATATCCTTAGTGAGAGGGAAAAAGAACGTTAGCCAAACCGCGAACGCACAAATCACAGTGTACACTATCTTTGGTTTTAGTGCAAGTCACAACGCCACGACCACGACGGATTTCTGGACAAGTGATAAACTTCTCGCCCTCTAGCACAACCAGTTTCGGCAATGCTGCTCTCCATGCGTCGGCTTTAGCCTTGCTTCGTGGACGTTTGGTAGCAATCTTTTGGTCACTATCGCACCATGCAAAAAGTTTGAAACCAGCGGCTTTTGCTTGTCGCATATCTTCACCATCGTGGATGCTAGCATACATATTGATATATTTTCCAAGCTGAGTAGATAGCTTAGAATCATAAATATGAGTATATGCCCACATGGTAGGAAGTTGACCACCAGCAGACAATATGCTCTCACAAGCCCACAAGATATTATCTACATACTCATGATCCAGCTTGCCATCCTTGAAGTAGTCTCCGCGTTCATGCCAGCGAACATCTTTATTTTTCTTGACCGCATCGACAAGCATAGAGCGGATACGATTTTTTTCCGTGATAAGATTCTGCATACCGGCAGGACGAACACCGGGATAGATATTTTCCAAGTCCTCGGCATAGCAGCCGTTGCCCAGAAAATCACAATCGGGCGGGCAAGTATCACCAACAGGGCGACTCACAACAATACAATACTCTTTACCCAGCTTATCATTACCATTTGCAGTTTTCATTCTATTCTCCCTTGTGTCCTATCATCATACCACATAGATCGGCATGGTCAAGGGGGAATCTTTAGAAAAATCTTTTTTGATATAAGTCTATGGTAGATAAGGACTTACGTCAAACGCGGCCCGCCGCCCTAGTCCTAAGTATATATCAGATAATGACTTATGACCCTATGGAGATTCGAACTCCAGTATCCACCGTGAAAGGGTGGTGTCCTAGTCCACTAGACGATAGGGCCGAACGGAAGAAGTAGGATTCGAACCCACGGACCCGTTAGAGTCGCCGGTTTAGTAAACCGGTGCATTAGACCACTCTGCCATTCTTCCACGCTGCCCCGGTAGGATTCGAACCTACAACCAATTCGTTAACAGCGAACTGCACAACCGTTGTGCTACAGGGCATCATATTACGGGATTAGGATTCGAACCTAAACAGAAAGGACCAAAATCTTTCGTGCTACCGTTACACCATCCCGTAAGCCCACAGAGTGAATCGAACACTCATTAGATGATTACAAATCAACTGTATTACCATTATACTATGCGGGCAACCATCGCAACTCAAACGTCAGCCTCCGACTCATTAATATTGTACCACTCATTAGAGTCATCATACTCAGCAATTTCTTCATAGATATCTTCATAATAATCTATGTCACCCAAGACGTATTCGTTATAGATATAATAGATATTAGGCTCGTTCATAGATCACCTTTTCCAAATCTTCTCTATGTAGAGGCCCACTACTAATACGCTTAGGCATACCAGCGTCAATCCACAGGCGTAGAGTTTCAGGAGAGCTATCATAAGGGGTTATATCTGCAAAAAATTCCTTACCATTTCTATCCACCGCATAATGCCACGCTTTAATGTTATCTTCTTCGTATTCGTGTTCAATCCTGCAATTAAATCCTTTATAGAAGAAGAACTCATCTCGCCACGACATAAAATACTCCTTAGTTGATATTTGTGAATACGTCGCATCCTCATATTATACTCACAATCCTTATGAATGTCAATGGGTCATGAAGGACTTGAACCTTCAACCAACGGATTAAAAGTCCGATGCTCTGCCGATTGAGCTAATGACCCGTGTTCGTGGGGTGTTCGCCATGGGGCCGTCTTTTATCTATAGCTCTTTTAACGTTATTCTGCTATAGACCCCACAAGTTCTAGTTAGATTTCAGTATAGCTGTAGCTCTCCACATTGTCAAGATATGCGGCTTGAACCTTCTCAAAAATGTCCATCCACTCATAATCAGATTCCATAGGAAAGATCAAATCATCCAGACGCTGACCATCCTCTGAAATAATCTCATTGACATGCACGTTCTTCATAAGTTCTCCTTAGTTAGTTCTATTCTAATATCTATATATCGACTTGTCAAGACCTAAACTTTAGCTGACTATCGCGGAAAACATCTGACCGGCCTAGATTAGCCAAGACTCTCCCCAGATTGTATATCCCCCACATATCGGATCGTGTCAACTTGCCCAATTTGCCTAAGTTTGTAAGCCACATATTCAGCGTAGACTAACCAATCTACCGTCTCACACTCAGGTTGTATATATTCCCTATCTTCTACATACTTCTCCATATCTCAGTCCTCCCTATATAGGTTACCATACTTATCGGATCGTGTCAAGCACTTTCTTTAGAGAAAAACTTGACGTAAGTATATGTGAATAAAGGACTTATGAACAATTTTCCCCGCCCCGCTCGCTCTAAGTCCTTATCTCACAAGGGTTTAGAAGTCATCACCATAGTAGCCGTAATCCTCGTCGGTGCCATGTCCAGCGTCTCGCATGGCACTGTCGAAATCCCCATCCATGCTATCATCGATATCATCACTCCAAACATCCTCTTCCTCGTTTTTATCATAATCCTCATCCCAACTATCATATTCATCCCAGCCATCCTGATCCGCACCATCCTCGACCATTTCATTGAAATCGTTGTAATCGTCGTAGTTCATATCGTCCTCGTAAGCGTTATCGGGATCGAACAGTGGGTCAGGGTGACTCATTTCATTTATCCTTTTCAAGAAACATACCACACTACACCGTTTTCGTCAACCATCTCTTGCATATCCGCGTGGGGATACATCTCATCGAAAACCTCATCTTCAATCCCCATCACGAACGCTGCGTCAAGAGGGTGGCAGTCGGGTTCGTCAATCGGCTCGACCATAGGATCGGACACGATTCCAAGATTGTAAAGATCGTTCAGAAGGTCATTTGCAAAATCATAGCTCATGGTTTCTTTCTCCTTGTGACTTGATTCTATACCTTAGATCGGCCGTTGTCAAGTGGTTTCTTCAATAATTTTCCAAAATTTCTTGATCGTAGAAAATCATATCCGAAAGCATTTCAATCTCATCACGAATCTTTTTCTGCATGGACATTGGTACACCATCATCCAGCATATCTTGAAGATCGGTAATCCTAGATTGCATCTTACTCACGTTCTGAATCAGTTTTTCTCTCATCACTTTCTCCTACTTTCTATATCGACATTCTACTGCGTATACTTGAGCCTGTCAAGAGAAAATCTAAAAATATTTTTTATGACGTAAAGTGTTGAGCAGTAAGCACTTGCGTCAAACGGGGCGGCGGCGGCTCACTCTAAGTCCTTATGTGGCTTAGACTTAGAGCGAGTTCCGCATATCTTAGAACAGGCGAGCAAAACCAGCCTTGAACAGCAGATTTCCCACCGCTGTACGTTTGCACATACCTGAACGTTCTGCATAGAAGTTACGAATATCACCATTCGACAATTGGCAAGTCACAAGCGTATTAGTACGAATGAATTGTCCATCATGTCTACGATAATTACTTACCCTGTTCAATCGTGCAATATCTTCTTTCATATCCTGCTTATAAATAACCTTGGCAAGATAACGATCATAATCACCGGTCAACGGTTGGTAGTATCGAAAGTTATAAACAGAACCAACAGCAGAATTAGCAAGGCTATCATTCACACCTCTATAAGTGTTATAGAAAAAGAAAGCCGCAAGAGCAGCAACAGCAACAGCAAAACAAACACCAAAAGCAATCATATCGTTCATTCAATCAACTCCTAAGTAAGAAAACCTTTTCAACCATTCTACAACTAGTATCGGCACTTGTCAAGCGTCAACTTGAAAAATTCTCGTCCCAAAATTCTTTTATTTCGTCCATATCAATTCCGCTATCATTCCATGCTACTTGATCATTAGTTTCAAGGCATCCATCTTCCCTCATACCCTCAATAAATTCTGCATAGTCAACACAATCGCTAGCAAAGTTATAAAGCCCTTCATCATTAGCAATCCACAACTTTACATTCCACGTTTGATAGTTCGCACAGCCGTTATACTTACTCATGTTTATACCTTAATGATTCCAAGTATTTCACAATTGTTAATATACCACGCCATTCGACTCAGGCTATTAGTTGTAACTAGAGTCTTGAGATTTTCGTCACACAATGAAAAACCATCTGCCCGAATTATCAACCTCATACCATGTTCACGGGCCATTCCTGCCACATCTTCATAAGTATACATATTTAATCCTCAAAGGGTGACATTTCATCTTCAGAGAGACTTGCATACTGTGCGATAAGAGCTTCGACACGTTCAGCACTTCCCGGCTTTCCAACCTTGAATCGCATCTTATCTTCACAACCAACAACTCGCGGGTCAACTTTAGCAACGCTACGCTTGCCGATGTTCTTCAGAGCGGTACGATTAAACTTGAGAACCTTTTCTACTTGAATATCTTCACCGTCAATATTCTTGACTTCAGTCGGAATAGCAATTCCGAGGAAGCAGAGACGGGCTTGACGTTTGGCTTTTTCGATGATGGGGAACTTGTTCTTCATTTCATTCTCTCTTTCTTGTGCTTGTATTATACAGTATGGCCTATGGCTTGTCAAGTCCTATTTCTTGAATTGCTCAAAAAATTTCCTGACATTTTCGTCATTTTTGGACAGGTCAATATTCACAATCGGCATATCATATGCCTTGGAAATCCTGACTTGTTGCTTGATTCTCTTGACAGCCTTTTCAATCGTCTTACTCATCTTTCACTCTCTCTTTCTACCCATATAAGATGCACTTCTCGTGCCAATCGGAAAAATATTTTTGGGCTGTTTTTACGACGATTTTCTGGTATGCCATTTTGACATTGTTGCGTTTTGCTACGATGTGTAGCATTTTGCATTGCAATTTGCAATTCGTTGTAAGTTATTGGCAGTAAAGGGTTTACGACGAATTTCGCCCGCCCGATTTGACCTAAGTCCTTATGCCTCAACGACTTACGTCAGGATTCTTCCATCTATACAGTAGTTCAGTAGCTAGATCCACAATGTAGAGTTTATGGATTTCTCTTACTTTTTCATCTGTACATTTGCTCAGGTTGTATTGAGCAAGCCAAAGCTGATCTTGTACTGTACGAGTGTCTAGTTGTGCAAACATCTTATTTCCTTACGAGTGCGAAAGCCTATGGTACTTAGCCCACAATTCATCTACCACGAACTGTGCAGCCCTATCGGTAGTACCACGGAAAACGTAGTATCCCATATGAATGTCAAACAGTGCAACAGTACCATCATGCTGTGGATGATAAGTGAATCCACACTTGTAGGCGTAAGCGTTGATTTTCTTCTTGATGGTTTCAGTCTTAGGAGGCTTTCTCATTTCTTTCTCTCTTTCTCTTTCCAGAATTATACCAAACTTTTTTTCTGTGTCAATCCCCACTACTGAGGGATCGTAATCAAATCGCCAAACCGATTGAAAGTCAGGGTCATCTTCCTACCGGGATACTTGCTATTGATGTACGCTTGAGCAGTGCTTTCACGATTGTCCGTAGCACTCACACACTGTACGGGCGTACCATTCTCATCCGTTACCATCCAGATATTCTTTCGGACGATTCGGGGAAGGCTATTGATGAAACTGTTGACTGAAACACTCTTTTGCATTTTCATTCTCTCTTTCTTTACCCATATATAATGCACACGGTGTGCCAAACAGAAAGAAATTTTGAGCCTAGAAAATAAGGGCTTTTCTACTATACCCCTACATTGGGGGTGTTGCATAATGCTACACTTTTTGCATTTTGCATTGCATTTTGCACATTGCGCGTAAGGTGTTGCTATATAAGGAGTTACGACGAATTTGGCCCCGCCGATTTAACGTAAACCCTTACCTATAAAGGAGATACGCCGCAACACATCCAAGAAAGAAACAGAAAGCCCATATACCATACATCTGTTCATTCGTCATTGTCCATATCCTCTAGTGCGTAGATCATTTTCATGGTGGTATAGCATAGCACTATACCTGTAACATATCCAACTACGACGCTAATAAAATCTAAATTATACATCCCTGTATACCTGTTTCTTAATTTCTTCAGTTATGTAGATAAGAATTGATAGCGTTACTAATCTCATGAACAGTATACGACACGAAGCCAGCAAAAGCAATAGTGCCGAGCAGATACATCCAATCGTTGAAAGATATCATTTTCTTTCTCTCTTTCTTTCTTAGTATATCGACATTTTACATTCACAACTTTAGTTGTCAAGAAAAAAATCACGGAAGATAGGCTTCTTCTACAACATAGCCCATTTCATCTACTCCAATCCATCCACCATCGTCGAGAAATCCGATTTCTTCATCTATGCTGATTTGATTGTATCCGTTCTCACGAGCCTTTTCCAGCAGATCACCAGCAAAAGCCACATTGTTCACAAAGGTATCAAGAGTACCCTTGTTCAGCAGTTCAGTCAGTTCAGCAACGGTATTCAGTACGATCAGATTCTTCATTTTCTTTCTCTCTTTCTTTCTTTCTTACTCTTATATCGACATTATACCAAGGTTTCTTGAGCTTGCAAGAAAAATCCTGAAATTTTTGTGTCAAGAAATTTTGACAAAACTTTTTGATATTTTCTGTACGATTGGCACAGTATTTGCTAGATTGATGTAAAGTGTTGTGATATAAGGAGTTACGTCAAATTCGGGCGGCCCGTTGCGTCGTAAGTGTATACGCAGCAAGGGTTTGCGTCAACTATTTGGCATAGATGAACACTTTTTCAGTGTCCAATCCATGAGAGATCGTCACAATCCAATTCTTTCCGCTACCATCCTCACGCATGATAGCGTTGATGAGGCCAGCGTAAACCTTACCCTTCGTGTCAGTCACGCTACCGTACTTTCCGGTACGCATAGCAGAAAAAATCTTGTCAAGGCTGTTGATCATCGGCTTGTAGGCTGTTGCAATCATTATTGTCCCTTTCGTGTTGATTCTATTCTATATCGTAGGATATTGCTTGTCAATACTGTTCAGAAATATACCGATGAGTTGATGATCGTTCCGTTCTCGTCAATCTCAATCGATTCACCCTCTCCCATGTAGTATTCTTCCATATAACCAAAGCACTTGCACGACGGCCACCAATCGGCCCTAGCCCTCTCTGCATGGTCACGCAACTGATTGAACAGTTCGCCAACAACCCGAAAACCGTCAATCGACTCCGGTTCGGCATACCCGATGTAGTGGTTCAGATCATCCAGCGTTTCAAAAACCATTTTCTTTTCCTTTTCTCTTGTGTTGAACGTATTATACATATCGACCAAACCCGTGTCAATACCTTAGAGAAAATATTTTTGGATTTTTTCGGATTGTTCATAAGTGGTTGATATTATTGGACTTACGACAAATTTGGGCCACCCATACACACCTAAGTCCTTATATACCAAAGGGTTATGGTGGGGGTTTTATCTTCTAGATCTTTTTCTCTATCTACCCCGAAAAAAGCCTGGGTGGTTCAAAAACAATAGGATAACAATAATATTAATGTATTACCCGATCTACTAGAATCGCGCGTTGCTGCTAGCTATAAACGCCCCTAAATGCTTCGTTTTTTGTAATAAACTGCATTACAGTGTATAATACCGTTAGGAGATTTAATATGACTGAAAAGAAACAATTAGATTGTGAATTGCATTGTAAGGCTACGGCAGAAGTCAAGAAGTCCGTAATGGTTGATTTGGAAAAACCGGACGTTCCCATGAGCGAACTACTAAAGGAACTTGAGGAAAATGAAGTTAAAGACAACACCGATTCAGATTCTTGAGCGCGGACTGCCTATACAAGATTCTTGTGATATTTGTTTATCTGGCACAGAACAGGTATGTGAATACTTTCCAGAGCTTAGATACCAAAAAGAAGGGCCATGTTCTGCCAAAAACAGCTTTATGTCTGCTTTTGGCTTAGATCACAAGTTCTACTATCGTCTTGAGAAATACAACAATCGCGTACTTATAGATTTAGAAATAGGTATTGGCCACTTATACCAAGAATCCCCAAGTGTTATTTTATTAAAAAGATTGCAGCCACTTTTGTATAAGCATGGCTCTGACCCAATCGGCCCAACATTTCGCCCCGTTAATGCGTTCATGTGTCATGATAAAGATGATTACTTAGTTGTTCAGTCTTATCATGCTCAATCTCTTCCAGAGTTATTAATAGATTCTAATTCTTTGGTTGTTTCATCAGAAGACAACCCACTTAATATACTAAATATAGAAGAAAACTCTGTCGTTGGCAGACTAGATGGTCAGGCCACATCTATTTCTATATATGATTTACTTTCTAGGATTGCGAGTTATACCAAACAAATTGTTTTATCATGTTCACAACTTGATGTTAAGAAGTTAAAAACTAAAATATTACAGCTTATACCTTCTAAATCCACACAAGCAAAAAAAGGCTCACTAATTTATAATGAAGAAAACGACACTATTGAATACTTCGACGGCTCTCGTTGGCGAACTCTACTATGGAGATTCACAGACGAATGAAGATACCAAAAAATATGTCAGAACAAGATGTAATGAAAAAAATAATACTAGTAGTAGACAGAATAGCCCCCAAATATACATTTAACGGATACGAGGTTGATGATATAAAACAAGAGGCTTATAT
>JBJTKU010000150.1:0-3448 GCA_046096605.1 Candidatus Planktophila sp.
ACACTGACACTGCCATGTTCTGCAGGATGAATACCGTTCATATGCATCACAAGAGTTGTCTTGCCGGCACCATTTGGACCCAGTAGTGCAACTCGTTCACCACGTTCGATACGAAGATTGACACCGAAGAGCGCTTGGTTACCATCTGGATAGGCAAATGCCAATTTTTCGATAAGCAAACTAGGGATTGTGGTCATGTCTTATCCGATCGCCGTAGTAATGAGAAGAACTATTGATGCAAAGAGTGGAAGAGCTAAACCCTGAGACCAACTTCGCAGTGATCCGCCTTCGCTCTGATCGTGAGGAAGAACACCTGTATATCCACGAGAGAGCATTGCAAGATGTACTCGTTCTCCGCGTTCGTATGATCGGATAAATAGGGCAGATGCTGCAGTAGCAAGAACTTTCCAATCCTTAATACCGGTTGCGATAAATCCACGCGATTCGCGGGCGACCTTCATACGCTCCATCTCATCGTTAATCACATTGACATAGCGCAACATAAAAGCTGCGATCTGCACCATGAGTTTCGGCAGATGTAATTTTTCAAGTCCCCGCAGTAATTCACGGGCAGTTGTGCTTGTGGAAAGGATGACTGCGCTGAGAACACCGAGAGTTCCCTTCACCACAATTCCGGCAGCTGCGAGCAGACTCTCACGATAGAGATTAAACGGACCAATCTGAAATCGATCACCTGTACCAAAAAAGGGCATTAAAATCGCAAAGAAGATAAATGGAATTTCAATCAGCGCTCGTTTACATAACGTCAGAGTTGGAATCTTGGCAATGAGCGATACGGTAAAAATCGCCACAAAATAAGTAAGAAAGGCCTGCCAATTGGTGATCGGGGTAGCAACGCTGACGACGATAAATCCAAGTACGGCAATGATTTTTACATGCGATGGCAGGCGATGAACCAGCGAATGGCGATGAATATAGAGTCGCTCACCTACATCATGGCCATGATGATGCTGGTGCTCTACCTCGGTGCTTATGACTTATCTTTCTTAAAACGACGAAGGGCGTAAAAGAGTCCGAAGGAAACTGCTGCAGTTGTTGCGACTCCAATGATTCCTGCTAACCCACCTGAGATTCGCTCGTTCTCAACGCCTGCAACACCATACTCGGCCAACGGGCTATCTTTAACCGCGCTATCTTTAGCCGAATCTAGAAATCCGATGTCACCGGCTACCTTTTCCAAACCATCCGGGTGCGAAGATGCGTAGTATGAAACGCCACCTGCTAAGACGAGTGAAAGAGCAAGACCTACGGCGACAAATTTATTCTTCACATTAAGCCTCGCGGATTTCGAGAGTCTTTTTAGAGCCACGATATCCGTAAACTAAATCTGGACGACTTGCCATGACCGCGCTTACAGAAAGTCCCGTGATGATGGCCTCACCAATTCCGATCAGAACATGGGTTCCAAACATCGCAGCAAGAACTGTCGTTACAGAAAATGTTGCAGTTGCACCTAGTGAATACTGGAGAACAAATCCGAGCGCTGCTGCAGGCACAGATGCAAGTCCTGCAAATGCGGCGGCAGTAGTAATTGAAATCTTATTCTTTGGGAGAACTTTCTTTGCGATTAAGAATGCACCATAACCAAACCAGACGCCAAGGAGTGACATATTAAATATGTTGAGTCCAGCTGCGCTGAGTCCACCGTCTGCAAATAGAAGGGCCTGCATAAGTAAAACCACCGTCAACGAAAGAGTTGCGACATAAGGGCCAACTAAGACTGCAGCAAGTGCACCACCGAGTAAGTGGCCGCTTGTTCCAGCTGCGACAGGGAAGTTAAGCATCTGCACTGCAAAGATAAATGTGGCGGTCAGGCCTGCAAGAGGCGCCGTCTTTTCATCGAGCGAACGCGCTGCCCCTTTCAGGCAGGCACCGACGCCCACCGCTGAAATCGCAGCAAAGGCGCTCGAGGTAGGGATATCGATGAATCCATCAGGGATATGCATGGGCATAGGTTAATGCAAATTATTTGCATCTGCTATTTCAATGCAAAAGGGAGGCGATTGTGAGCGTACCTTTCCCCGACATTTGCCAGCCAGCAGGGCTAAAGTGGGGCCATCGGGCGAGGAGGATTCATGAGCGATAACGAGGGCCATGACGAGATTGTCACCGAAGAGATGTTGTGGGATCGGATCCCTGAAACTGAAGGTGAAGATCGCGCAGAGACTTATTACGAACTCAGCGCTCGCATCTTTGCCCGCGGCCAGTACGACGAAGCGCTCGCGCTAGCAGAGACTGCTCGCGATATCTATGCCGAGATGGGTGCAAGTGCGCCAAGTGAAGGATTAGCGCAGGCATATTCAGCCATTGGTTACAACCTCAACCAACTCAAGCGTATTGACGAGGCTGCAACGGCCATGAGCAAAGCTGTTGAACTTTTGCGCGAAAGCAAGTCACCGATCGCACTAGAGCTTGCCTGCACATTAGGTGAATGGTGGTACAGCTCAAAGAAGTACAGCGAAGTTGTAGCGACTATGACTGAGTGTGCACAAGAGCATCTTGTAGATGGTAATCAGATTGGTGCTGCCAATGATCTTCACCTCTTGGGCATGGCCTATCGCGAACTTAAGCAATACCAGGAAGCGCTAGAAGCCTTTAAGGAAGCGCGTGGGATTTTTAAATCCGAGAAAGAAGTTCTTCACGTTGCACGTTGTGATCAGAAAATTGCATCCTGTTATAACTGGCTAGGAGATGGCGAAAGGGCCCTGGAAAGCGCTCGCAAGGCAATTGATGTCTTTGAAACTGCCCACGATCACCGCCGCGAAACCTTTACCCTATTCGAAGATGGCAAGGCTGAGATTCTGCTTGGAAAGCTCGAAGAAGGTTTGGCAACCCTCGATGGCGTTCTACAAATCATCGCTGAAGATGAGCCAAAGGATTTCGAATTTATTCTCGATATCGAAAGTCGGATGGTTGAAGTCATGCGCGCACTTGGTCGTGACGTGGAAGCAAATGAAGTTGAACGACGCTTACTTGCGGTGCGTGAAGCTCTTAACGACGAAAGTGCCGAAGAGGTATAACGCACCAATAAAGGCACCGATGGCTGCAATAATGAGCACGGGTTGAGTTCGCCCAGTACTCCAAAGTGCACCGCCCCAAATTCCTGCAGCCAAAATCGCAAAACCCATTGAGCCTTGATAAATTCCTTGTGCTCTTCCACGCAAATGATCTGGGCTTAATTTTGCTATCCATGCCTTACCCACTCCATCAGTGAGAGCCGGAAAAATCCCATAAATTACTAGGGCAATTACCGCAAGAGTGTGGTTATCTGTCATACCCAACGTTGCGTATGCAATAGCAAAAGCAATCAGGCCGATGGCGTAGGCAAATTGAGGAGGCAAACGATCTGCTAGATCGCCGCCGGGGTAGGCAAATATCACCGTTACCAAACTATAGAGAGCATAAACAAGAACTACCGAGGTAACGC
>JBJTKU010000151.1:0-10531 GCA_046096605.1 Candidatus Planktophila sp.
TATTTGCACTCCTTGGACTTTCGTGGACTTTATGGGCCGCCCTTAGCTATTCACAACCTGAACTCCGCTCTACTCTCTATTCATTTTCGGTCACCGGCGATCGCGAAATCACAATGAAATATGCGATCCAACGTCGTGATTCTGATGCGACCGTTATCTGCACTCTAATTTCTATTGATATCGATAAGAACATCGTTGGTCAGATTGATGACCGGATCGAAGGCGGAGAGAGCCAAGTCGAGCGGGTAGTAGCCATTCCTGCGCGGATCGCCCCTGTCAGCGCACGTATTGCAGGGTGCAGAATTTCCTAAGAGCTACATCCCCGCTAAAGTGTGCGGCTATGAGTACTCCACAAACGTGGCTCACCCAAGAGGCAGCCGATCGTCTTCGAGCAGAGCTTGAACATCTCGAGGGTCCTGGCCGTCGCGATGTGACAGCAAAGATTGAAGCTGCCCGCGCCGAAGGTGACCTTAAGGAAAATGGTGGATACCACGCAGCTCGTGACGAGCAGGGAAAGATGGAAGCGCGTATCCGTCAGCTCAAGCAGATTTTAGAAAATGCTCACATTGGAACTCCGCCTGCAGGCACCGACGGAAAAGTCGGAGCTGGAATGGTTGTGACCGCTTTAATCGCTGGAGATGAGATGCAATTTCTTTTAGGCTCTCGCGAGATATCTTCAGGTGATCTCGATGTCTATAGTGAAAAATCTCCTCTAGGTTCTGCAGTTCTTGGGCAAGATATCGGCGCAAAAGTTTCTTATGTTGCGCCAAATGGGCGGGAAATTTCAGTGGAAATTCTGTCGGCCAAGTTTTACACCTAATTTCTTGCCGATGGCGCTCAATACCAAAGATATATTCCCTGGATTGGATGAACTCATCCCCGGAGAGAGATTGCAACGGGTAGATAACGCCATTGGTGCACTTTTCGATCGAACATTAACTATCCTTCCCGACGGCTCGCCTTTCATTATTACCGGCGATATTCCAGCAATGTGGCTAAGGGACTCAACTTTTCAAGTAAAACCCTTACTGAATTCCAAGCACCCAGAGATTATTGAATTACTCATTGAAATTAGTAAGTCACAGATGCGACTCTTTTTGATAGATCCATATGCCAATGCTTTTAATCCAGGGCCTACTGGAAATTGTTGGCATAAGGACTTTGCCGAGCAATCACCTTGGGTTTTCGAAAGAAAATTTGAATTAGATTCTTGGGCTGCCATTCTTCACTTGGCACGAATGATCCATGAAAAGTATGGAAGAAACGACCATATGCAAGATACGTTCGGACAGGCGCTCGACTTAATGATCGATTTAGCCATTCGGGAACAACACCATGATCCAACTTCATATAGATTCAAGAGAGAGAATCAGATTCCACATGACTCGCTCTCTCACGATGGATATGGCGCGCCCACTGGTTACACGGGAATGGTCTACTCTGCATTCAGACCAAGTGATGATGCTTGTACATATGGATATCTTGTCCCATCAAATCTCTACTTCCTTAGGGAACTCGAGGGACTTTCAGAAGAATTTAAGACTGCGCGAGTTAAAAAACTAATTGATGAAGTTAAGCAAGGCATTGAAAAATTTGCGATTATCGAGGGTAGATATGCTTATGAAGTTGATGGATTAGGAAATGCACTATTCATCGATGATGCTAATGTCCCTTCGCTACTAAGTCTGCCTTACTTAGATATCTCACTCAATACAGATCAGATATATCAGTCGACCAGGAAATTTATTCTCTCCAGTGAGAACCCCTATTACTTTATTGGCAAGAAAGCTGCTGGTATCGGCTCTCAACACACGCCGATTCATCACATTTGGCCAATTTCAATTGCTATTCAAGGACTGACAGATGCAAATTCGGATTCGGCCGGGAAAATGCTTGAACTTCTTGAAAAAAGCGATGGCGGCACTGGATCTATGCACGAATCTTTCCATGTAGATGATGATCAAATATTTACTCGAGAGTGGTTTTCTTGGGCAGATATGACTTACGTTGAGCTCGTCCTAAAGAGCGTTAATTACTCTTCGATCAAATAATTTCACGCACTTTTAAAGTTTTGAAAGAAGTTGGGACCATATATAGATCTCCCAAATGAAAATCGATCGCTTCTTCTTTAACTCTCCACTTGTATGGTGAAGATATAAGAGCTTCGAGAAAAACCCTCGCCTCGATCTCGGCGATATGGTTTCCCAGGCAGGTGTGTGGGCCAAAACCAAAGCTCAGATGAGGATTCCTACCACGACTCAGATTCATCTCGTACGGATTCTCAAATACCGTCTCATCAAAATTACCAGAAATAAAACTCACTCCAACATATCGATCGTCAGGTAGATCGGTTGATCCACTTTCGGGAACAGTCGTTCTATTCATCTGAGGCAATGGTGTGAGAAATCGTAAGAATTCTTGAACAGCAGAATCGAGTAATTCGTGCTTCTCGCGAAGCAATTGAAGATCATCTGCATTGTGACCAAAATGCCAGATCATTCCCGTAAAGAGTTTTACGACTGTGTCACGGCCACCGGCGAGCATGACACCGGCGATTCCACGAAATTCCTCGGCTGAGATTTGCTTACCTTCGATCTCAAGTTTGGATAAATCTCTCCAGATATCAGATGAAGTTCCCTGAACAGCTTCTGCATAAATGCGATCTAGGTAGTCATGGAGAATTTTGCCATCACGCACATGCGAACTCGCGGTCCACACATCTGGACCCCAACTGATCCATTCCTCAACATCCTGAGGTCTGCGATAAATCACTCCTAGGTTCTTCATCACCAATGGAAGGGCGAGCTCTGAAATTACATCGCATGGCTCGGTTGCAAAGTATTTGTTGATCATTGCTTGAGATATCGCTTTGAATTCTGGGATTAACTTCTCGATAGATGGTTTCACAAAATATGGAGCAAGGGCTGCGCGGTATAGATGGTGGCGCGGAGGATCTACTTCAAGTGGAAGTTGTCGATAGTCACGAACATCTGAATCGCCCTGAAGATCGGAGGAATAGGTAGCGGTATCACGCAAAGCTTCTCGCACAGCCTTATGACCTGTAATCACACGGCTGGCTTTTGGGTAATGTACAGTCACGTCGGAAGAGTAATTGATCGATTGAAGTACGACAAGGGAAATGAGCCAAGCCATGAGAGCAGTAGCAACATTTACTCATATTGCACCTGAGAATTTGGCGGAGTTTAAATCAGTCGCTGCACAGATGCTAAAGAATATTCAAGGGCAGGAATCGATCGTGCGATACGACATGTTCTTCACTGCAGATTCAACTAAATGCGTCGTACTGGAAGAATTCTCTACTCCCGATGGGGTGATAGAACACGTCAAGCGAAATGCCGCTCTTCTTGATCAACTGGTAAAGCTCGGAGGAGAAATCGAGGGCAGCGTCTTCCCAATCAATGAAGACGGCCCTGCACTCGATCAGATTAAAAATACGTGGGATTCAGTTTTCCACATACATTTTGCAGGCAAAACTACTTAAACCACTAATTGGCTGCGCGGGCATACTTTCGTGTGCTCAGCGGAATAAAGATGGCCATCAGAATAATCATGTAGACCAGAGACGTTGTTAATGGATGCTCACTTGGGAAAGAGCCAGCGGTTGCTCCAAATTCAGTCTCAAGACCAAAGAGTGAACGACATCCGGCCACCATCGTTGAGACAGGATTCCACTCTGCAAAGTACTGCAGCGCACGAGGCATTCCGGTTGTTGGTGCAAAGGCATTTGATAAAAATGTAAGCGGGAATGTCACGATAAAGGAGACGTTCTGGACTACGCGAGCATCCTTTGCCGAAAGCCCCACAAGTACACCGACCCAAGAGAGTGCATACCCAAAGAGCAGTAAGAATAAGAATCCGAGGGCGACATTTCCCAAACCGCCTGTTGGTCGCCAACCAACTATGTAACCGGTAATTCCCATCACTGCTAGAACTACAACGTTCAGAAGTGAATCACCGAGGGTGCGGCCAATAATCAGCGCGCTACGTGAAATAGGTAGTGATCTAAAGCGATCGATTAAACCCTTCTTCATATCATCGGCAAAGCCAGATGCAGTACCGGCTAATGTAAATGCAACGGTCTGCACGAAGATTCCTGGCATTAACAATTGAACGTATCCACCCGGTTGACCTGTGGCAATGGACCCACCAAAAACATATCTGAAAAGAAGGACGAACATGACAGGTTGGATGGTTGAAAAGATGAGCACTTCTGGGACGCGAGCTAATAACAAGATCTGGCGGCGAGTAATAACGAGGATGTCCTGAAGATTTCTCACTTGGCAAACTCTTCCTTCTTCTCTTCGGCGACGTGGCCAGTTAATGATAAAAAGACGTCATCAAGTGATGGGCGCTTGAGAGCGACATCAAGCGGATGGATACCTGCTGCATCTAGTTCGCGTAGCGCCTCAATCAACGCCGTTGCACCTGTAGAAACTGGAGATGAAATTAAGCGCAGACCTTCGTCCAGCGCTGCGGCATTTCCGCTTATACGTTCGACTATCTCTAATGTTTTAGAGGTATGTGCGTTATCTACTACGATCTCAAGGAGTTCTCCACCGACCTGTTTCTTCAAGGCATCTGATGTTCCACGTGCAATCACCTTGCCATGATCGATCACTGCGATCTCATCGGCAAGCTGATCGGCCTCTTCCAAATACTGAGTTGTAAGTAAAAGTGTGACGCCGCCCTTAACCAGCTCTTGGATTACTCCCCACATCTCTTGGCGACCACGTGGATCAAGACCCGTTGTTGGCTCATCTAGGAAGAGGACTTTGGGTTTAACAATCAGAGATGCCGCAAGATCTAGACGTCGACGCATTCCACCTGAATAAGTCTTGATTGGTCGCCGCGCTGCCTCAGTAAGAGAAAATCGTTCAAGTAATTCCTCTGCACGCGCAACAGCTTGCTTTTTTCCTAAGTGATAGAGCTGGCCAAACATCACCAAGTTATCCCAGCCAGTTAAAATCTCATCAACTGCTGCATACTGTCCGGAAAGACCAATAACTTCACGTACCTTCTCTGGATGCTTTACAACATCGATACCACACACTGTTGCTTGTCCTGAATCAGGATTAAGCAATGTTGCAAGAACTCTGACAGTTGTTGTCTTCCCAGCACCATTTGGTCCAAGCACGCTCAGAACTGTGCCTTCTTCTACATCAAGAGATAGATTATCTAGAGCGCGGACTGCACCTTTGTCATAAGTTTTTACCAGATTCTGCGCAACGATTGATTTCACGCGATAAACTTATAACATAATTCTAGAGATGACAAAGGTTAAAAGAGTTTAGAAGGTCAAATGAGACGGGGTTAATAATGTCAATGAACGCACCTGCAAAGGCACATACACATAGAGAGATTATGGTGATCCTCGGAGGTCTCATGACCGGACTGCTCCTGGCAGCCCTAGATCAAACAATTGTTTCAACAGCACTGAAAAGTATTGTCGAAGACTTCAATGGTCTCAACCATTACACATGGGTAGTCACTGCCTACTTACTGACTTCAACTGCATCAACTCCGCTCTACGGAAAGATTTCTGATATCTACGGACGCCGTCCAGTCTTTCAATTTGCAATTGTTACCTTTTTATTAGGTTCATTGCTCGCGGGTGCATCACAGAATATGAACCAGCTGATTGCAACGCGTGCACTGCAAGGCCTTGGTGCAGGTGGACTGATGGCACTTACATTCGTCATCATCGGTGACATCGTTCCACCTCGCGAACGCGGGCGTTATCAGGGGTACTTTGGGGCAGTCTGGGGACTTTCATCAGTGGCAGGTCCACTTCTAGGTGGCTTCTTCTCAGATAACGCCACAATTCTCGGGGTCACTGGATGGCGTTGGATTTTCTATATCAATATTCCATTTGGAATTCTTGCACTCATCCTTACCTCAGCAACGCTGCATATCGCAAAGGAAAAGCGTGAGCATAAAATTGATTACCCAGGTGCAATTCTTCTGGTTATCTCGGTGACTCTCATTCTTCTTGCACTCAGTGTTTATGGCCCACAAGATGGGTGGACAGATTCGCGCACGATAGAAAATCTCATCATCGGAATAATTCTTGCGATTATCTTTATCTATTGGGAGAGCCGTGCGGTAGAACCGATCATTCCACTTTCTTTATTTAAGAATCACACATTTAGTCTTACCTCTGTCCTTGGATTTATTATTGGTGCAGGAATGTTCGGAGCAATTGTGATGCTTCCTCTCTATCTTCAAGTCGTGAAGGGGGATTCGGCCACTGAGGCAGGACTCAAACTCATTCCACTAATGCTTGGAATCGTCTCGACCTCGATCTTTAGTGGGAAGCAGATCTCAAAACATGGCCATTACAAGCGTTTTCCAATAATGGGCACTGCGATTATGACTCTTGGGATTCTGGCGATGGTTCGCTTGGATACCGATACTCCTTTCTGGCAACTCTCAATCTTTGCGATTATGGTTGGAGCTGGCCTTGGCCTTTCTATGCAGACGATTGTTATTGCATTACAGAACTCTGTTGAATTCAAAGATATGGGTGTAGCCACCAGTTCAAACACATTCTTTAGATCACTTGGTAGCGTGTTTGGTACCGCAATCTTTGGATCGATTCTGACTAACCGTCTTACTCATTATCTGAGCGAGAATCTAGCCACGCTGAAGGCAACTAATCCAACAGCGATGACTATGGCCGATGGCGAAATCGTTCGTGGAATCTCGGAAAACACTTCACTGATTGCAAAACTTTCGCCAGCGGTTCAGACATCAGTCCTGGACGCCTTCGTCAGTTCATTTCACGTTGTCTTCTTGGCGGCAGCTCCGGTGACTGCCATCGGCTTTATCTTGGCGCTCTTCCTCCGTGAAACACCGCTTCGCACCAGCGAAGATTATGCTGCGGCTCGTCAAGATTCAGCAGGAGAAGCGCTCGGTTAATTCCGAATACATCCTATGAAGTTGCAATCACCGCTACGCGATCTTCCCCGTGAAGTAAGCGTCCTTGTTATTGCATCTTTCTTTGTCGCTGTCGGATTCGGAATTATCGTTCCAGCCATCCCGCTCTTTGCCAGATCTTTCGGCGTCAGTAATGCAGCTGTCGGTTTGATCATCTCGCTCTTTGCGCTATCTCGCTTTGCTTCCGGTTTAGTTTCTGGACGGCTTGTCGATAAATTTGGCGAACGTACCGTATTTGCTGTCGGTGTTGCCTTCGTTGCACTCTCTGTTGGGCTAAGTGGCTTGGCCCAGAGCTACAACCAGCTTCTCTTCTTTCGAGCTGCTGGTGGGTTGGGATCTTCTATGTTCTCAGTTGCAGCAAGTTCGGTAATCCTGCGTTCAGTCTCAGATGCCCAGCGTGGCCACGCGCAATCTGTCTATAACGGTTCCTTCCTGCTGGGTGCTATCGCCGGTCCCGCCATAGGCGGTGCACTAGCTGCCATTTCACTACGTGCACCGTTTTTTGTCTACGCCGTCTCGCTCTCAATATCTGGAACTGTCGCGTTTATATTTTTCACGAGCGAACACTTGCAAGCCCCCAAGAAAAGTGAAGGTAAGAAATCTGCGATGTCGCTTAAAGATGCATTAGCGCTGAAAGGTTATCGCTATGCACTCGTGATTACATTTGTGACAAGTTGGGTTCTCTTCGGAGTTCGCACCTCTATCTTGCCGCTCTTTATCACCGAACAACTTAAATCAACTGCAGCAGTCGTTGGTTGGGGCTTTACCCTCTCTGCCGTTATCCAAGGAACCCTCATCTTGCGTGCAGGGCGTCTATCAGATGAACGTGGTCGCAGATTCATCCTCATCGTCGGCACCACAATCGCTATGGTCGGAATCATCATTATGACGCTTACTCTCAACCCATTGATGTTCCTTATCTGTATGGCGATTTTGGGGCTAGGAAATGCATTCCTAGCAAGTGCCCCAGCAACAATTGTTGGTGATCTCATCGAAGGTAAAGGTGGGCAAGTGATCGCGCTCTTCCAGATGGCAGGAGATGCGGGAATGATCGTAGGACCCGTTGTTGTTGGATTTATAGCAGACCATTATGGATATCGCGCTGCCTTTGGACTTAGTGGTTTAGTTTTCTGTGTTGAAATTGTGCTTGCAATGAAAATGCCCGAGACTCGAAAGTCCCGGGCACCTCAAGCAGTTATTGATCTGCAGAGTTAGTCGTTTCCGCGAAGGATTGCAATCAAGCGGAGCATCTCTAGATAGAGCCACACAATGGTGACCATCAGACCAAATGCTGCACGCCATGATTCAACTTGTGGGATTCCAGCTTTGATTGAACGGTCTATCTGATCCAAATCCATCACAATGAAAAATGATGCGAGGACGACGCCGCCAGCTGCAAGTATTAATCCAAGTCCGCTTACTCCGTAAAGTCCGCCAGGAGTGCCAGTAAAGCTTGCAATCAAGCTGACAACTGCGAGACCGAGATATCCGATCATCGCACCGAACATCACGCGGGTGAACTTAGGCGTAACGCGAATACGACCACTGCGATATGCAAAGAGCATTCCGCCGAATGCACAGAGAGTTGCAAGTACTGCTTGGCTTGCGATGCCAGGGTATGCGGCCTCGAAGTAACTAGTGATTGTTCCGAGGAAGAGCCCTTGGAATACTGCGTATGCAATGACAAGAGCTGGGCGAACTTTCTTGCTAAATGTATTGACCATGCTGAGAGCAAAACCACCGATAAGGCCGAGCATGAGTGCTCCGCCTCCGAGGTTTGCATTCCATGCATATGCACCGACAACTAGAAGAACAGCAAAAAGAGAAGCGGTCTTAACAACGACATCTTCCATTGTCATGCGACCCGTCTGCAGTGGTGATGCAGAAGGTGCTGAGTAAGTCTCTTCAAGTGTCTGAGTTGAATAGCTTGGTGAATCCATTCGAGCAAATCCTTTACCCGAAAATGATCGCGCTAAAACTGGGTTTGAACTCTTCACGTAAAGCACCTTTCATAATGCCTTGGGATACGACAACTTACCTTCCCAATTTTAGGCTAGAACTTTTGCCTAGTGGGTATGATCTGGAAGACGGGACGTAGCGCAGCTTGGTAGCGCGTCAGGCTGGGGGTCTGAAGGCCGTGGGTTCGAATCCCATCGTCCCGACGATGTTATTGCTTGCCATTGATGCGTGCGCGATCGAGTTCTGGCGCTCCATCGCGCAAGACCGGTGAGAGATATCTCTGTGGAAAGTTCTGGTAGGTAATCGGCCTACGGAAGCGGAGAATCGCCTTTGCTCCAACCGAGGTAAACAATGGGTTTGTTGATGCAGGATAAGGTCCGCCGTGTTGCATCGCCCATGTGACCGCTAACCCAGTTGGCCATTGATTCCACACGATTCGCCCACTGATTTGTTCTAACACAAAAACTAATTGTGCAAGGTCCATTGGATCACCCTCGATTGCATGAATTCCACTAGCGAGAGTTCCAGAGAAAGATTCTGCAATTTCAATCATCTCATCTGCATCCGAACAATCCACAACAACTGCAGTTGGCCCAAATACCTCACGACGCGCATCTTCACCTGCTGCCAGAAAGTCTTTCCCGGAGATTGAGTAGACCGATAAATGAGTATCTCCACCATCAGAATTTCTGCCAACTAGCCTCATTCCTGTCACTTGAGAAATTGCATCGCGATTCTTATCGTGGGTTGCAACTATTGATGAATTAAGAAGTTTTTGCGCCGGCAAATTAGCAATAAGCGAAGATAGTTCTGCAGTAATTTCAGCTGCATTATCAACAATTAAAAAACCTGGCTTAGTGCAGAACTGTCCAGCACCCATTGTGATAGAAGCAAGAAATCCCTCGGCAGTCTCTTTAGCTTTTTCACTTCCCATAGATCGAGTAACAAAAATAGGATTGAGTCCACCCAGTTCTCCATAGAACGGAATGGGATGTGGCCGGCGATTAACTGCATCAAAGAGTGCCCGACCACCGTGTGTAGAACCGGTAAATGCAATTGCAGAAGTAAGTGGGTGCTCAACTAAATCTATACCGGCATCAAAATCTTCGATAAGAGAGATGAGCCCTTCTGGTGCACCAGACTTTAGCGCCGCTGCGATCATGATCTCTCCAACCATTCGCGAAACTCTTGGGTGTCCAGGATTTACCTTGATGACAACAGCACAACCTGCGGCAAGTGCTGCGGCTGTATCTCCACCAGCTACTCCAAATGCAAAGGGAAAGTTGCTGGCTCCGAACACCCCGACAACACCAAGTGAGATAGTTCTTAGTCGCAGATCAGGACGTGGTGGTGTCAACGAAGAATCTGCATGATCAATTGTTATATCCAAATAAGTTGGATCTGCTACTGCTTGTGCCATCAGCCGAAGTTGTGAAGTAGTTCTACCAACTTCGCCGACCAGTCTTGCCTCGGGAAGATTTGTCTCTTCCATGGCAACGGGCACCAGGTCACCCTTTGCGCTATCTAGTGCATCGGCGATCGAATGCAGGAGCGTGATAATCGCAGCGCTATCCCATTGGCGAAACTGTAACCAAGCCGTATGGGCTTCTTTTAC
>JBJTKU010000152.1:0-13589 GCA_046096605.1 Candidatus Planktophila sp.
GCAATTGATTGGGAGCTACTCCATGTGGCGTCGATAGTGATTGTGACTTTAGATTGGAAATTTTCTGCCCACACATCAACGGCAGCCTGCAATTCTTTCTTAGCCCACTCGGGAAAATTTGTGTAATTGACATTGATGTTAGCTTGCTTTTCTAAGTTTGCACTCTTAGGAATCGCTGCTGTTGTTACAGCTGTAGATGGACCTGCGTATGTGTAACCCCACTGAGTTGCTGGCGCGTATCGGAAGAGTGATTGAGCAGATGCCGGTGGAGTTATCGGTGCAAGGAGAGCGAGGAGTACCAGGGCAACCATGCCTACGCGTGGGGTTCGGGTAATGCCTGCTCGCATGGCGCTTAACCTATCAGGCTGCAACAATGTGAACATGTCTTCAGATTCTAAGAAATCCGATGCGGCCAATATCTATGACCGTATTCGCAGCGAACCTGCACCGCTGAGCGATTTTTCTATCACTGGAGCCGGTAGAGAAGTAACACTGGAAGAGGCTCGAGCAGATCTGGCTGCAGAAGTTGGCGCACTAGCTGACACGATTTTCTCAAGAACTTATGGTCCGCTAGTAGGTACTGTGACAAAAACTAGTGTTGAAGCGTTCCTCAAGAACGCAGAAGAGAGCGTAAAGCGGGCAAAGGGTGATGCTAAGTTATTAGTGCAAGAACTTTCTGGACGCATATTTCAAGAGAAGAAAAAGTGACAACAGTAACTATCTACTCTCGCAAAGGGTGTCACCTCTGCCAAGATGCCTACCAACTATTAGAGAGTGTGCGTGAAGAACTTGCGTTTGAGTTAGAGATAATTGATATCGATGAAGATCAAACTTTAATTAATCTCTATAGCGATCAAGTGCCTGTCATACATATTGATGGAATGCATCACGATTTCTACAAAGTCGACCTCGATAGATTTAGATCTTCCCTTGAAAAACATCGTCAGCATCAATAATTCGATAGGCATAACCTTGTTCAGCCAAGAAGCGCTGACGGTTAGCTGCAAAATCTTGATCAACCGTATCGCGAGAGACAACTGAGTAAAACTTAGCTCCGCGTCCATCTGATTTTGGTCGCAAGATGCGACCCAATCGCTGAGCTTCTTCTTGGCGCGATCCAAATGCTCCAGAAACCTGGATTGCAATCGTTGCATCAGGTAGATCGACAGAGAAATTTGCAACCTTAGAAACCACAAGACAAGTAATCTCACCGGTGCGAAATGCTGCGAAGAGTCTTTCACGCTCCTTGACCGGGGTCTCTCCCTTAATCAGAGGAACGCCGAGAGTTTCAGACAAGGTATCGAGTTGATCGATGTATTGACCGATAACCAGGATCTGCTCATTAGCGTGATATGACACTAGTTCTTGAACGACTTCGCCCTTAGTTTTTGTAGTAGCGCAGTGTCTATATTTTTCTTCAGGCTCTGCCGTTGCATAGAGAAGGCGTTCAGACTCGGAGAGATTTACTCGTACTTCAATACATTCAGCAGGTGCGATATACCCTTGTGATTCAATCTCTTTCCACGGCACATCAAATCGCTTTGGCCCAATCAGAGAAAAGACTTCGCCTTCCATGCCATCTTCGCGAACTAATGTTGCAGTTAATCCAAGGCGGCGACGAGATTGAATATCTGCAGTAAATCGAAAGATTGGTGCTGGCAATAGGTGGACTTCGTCATAAATGATCAATCCCCAGTCATGGGTATCAAAGAGATCAAGGTGGGCGTAGACGCCATTTTTCTTCTTGGTCATCACTTGGTAAGTGGCAATTGTTACCGGGCGAATCTCTTTCTTAGCCCCTGAGTATTCGCCAATTTCGTCTTCATTAAGAGAGGTGCGGCGAAGTAATTCATCACGCCATTGCCGGGCAGCAACAGTGTTTGTCACCAAGATTAGCGTTGTCGCCTTTGCATGTGCCATTGCAGCAGCTCCAACAATTGTCTTTCCAGCTCCACATGGAAGTACAACAACACCAGAACCACCATGCCAAAAACCTTCTGCAGCAAGTTCTTGGTAGGGACGAATCTTCCACCCATCTTCTCTCAGTGCGATCTCATGAGCCTGGCCGTCCACGTAACCAGCAAAATCCTCTGCCGGCCAACCAAGGCGCAAAAGCGACTGTTTAATTGCACCGCGCTGACTTGGGTGAACGGCAATTGTCTCAGCATCGATACGTGCACCCAATAAAGGTGCAATCTTCTTTGCGCGGATAACTTCTTCAAGAACTGCTGAATCTGTTGTGACAAGAATTAAACCGTGGATCGGATCAGCCTCAAGTCGCAGCCGCCCGTAGCGAGACATTGTCTCTGCAACATCGACCAAAATTGAATGTGGAACTGCATATCGCGAGTACTTAATAAGTGTGTCGATCACCTGCTCGGCATCATGTCCTGCAGCACGTGCATTCCAGAGACCAAGGTTTGTCAGGCGATATGTATGAATATGCTCTGGAGATCTTTCAAGCTCTGCAAAGGGTGCGATCGCCCGGCGACATTCAATAGAGTCAGGATGATCTATATCTAAGAGAAGAGTCTTATCGCTTTGAACGATAAGCGGTCCGGTGCTCATTTCAGGAGATCCTTGATAAATGCATGTAATAAAGCGGTACGTGGTTCAAGAGAGGCCGCACTTACCCATTCATGAGGAGCGTGCGCACCATGTCCAACTGCACCAAGGCCATCGAGAACCTGCGCACCGGCTGCAGCTGCAATATTTCCATCACTTGCACCACCAACCTGAGCACTACCAAGAGGTGCCATGCCAATTGAGGCTGCGACTTTCTCAATACGTTCGTAGAGAGCGACAGATGAAGATGGTTGAAGTGGTGGTCGATTGATTCCACCGGTTACTTCGATGCGCGCCCCGGGAATTACTGGAGTAATTGTTGTGATCGCTGCATGTACTCGCTCGAGTTCGGCGGTAGAGAAAGAGCGTGCATCGATTTCTAGAACCGCATGATCAGGGACAGTATTTGTGGTTTTTCCTGAATGAAGAACAGTTGGGACAACAGTTGTGCCGTGTTCTGCATTCTCTAACGCCGCAAGACTTAGAATCACATGAGCAATCTCAGTTGTGGCATTAACTCCTTTTTCAGGTTCTAGACCTGCGTGTGATGCTAGACCATGCACATGTACTTGGTACATGGATGTTCCCTTACGACCAGTCTTTACCTTTCCATCAAGGGATGCTTCAAGTACGAGAACAGCCTTTGAATTTTCTGCCAGCTCGACAATGAGTTTGCGGGATGCGTGGCTGCCAGTCTCTTCATCGGTGGTTGCAACAAGTGCGACAGATCCTGCAATTCCCTTAAGTGCGTAGAGTGCTTGCAAGAAACCGGCCTTCATATCAAAGACACCAGGACCGCGAATGACATCACCATTGACTTCCCACAATGGTTGATACGAACCGTGTGGCCACACTGTATCCAGATGCGCAAGGAGAACTACTTCAGGATTTTGCGCACCCCACCAGAAGACAGGGCGGCCTTCAACCTCTTTTATTTCGGCGGGTGTACCAAGGACTCGTGTTGCAATATCACTAGCTAGGCGTACAACGTTGCGGCAGGCATCAATATCTTCGGTAGGGGATTCACAACGAACTAGTGCTTCCAGTGCTGCCAACATAGGTATAAGTCTGCCGTATTCGCCTGGATTCTGGCTTGTCATAAGGATGCTACCCCCGTAATTCGAGCAATTCTAAAGGTTGTGATCTCACCCGTTGCGTGATCTCGCGCAAGGAGCGTTCCAGCAGAGAGCTTGAGTGGATCGATGATGCGGTGAGAAATCAATCCATTGTTATCGGCGTAGCCGATAGATAACGATTTCTCTGGTGAATGCGTGAGGTGATGGCTCAAAAGCTCGAGAGTCTCATTTGCTGAGGTGCGCGGAAGTTCGCCGAGAGCAGATGCGGTGATGTTACGCAATGTGCTCTGTCGATGGCTCGATTTTTCACCGGCGCGTAATGTGCGAAGTGCTCCAGAGAGTTCAATCTCATCAGGAATATCAATTTCGCCAACAATGCGTGGTGGTCGAGCCTTTGTCTGTGCCCGCATAATCCGCGGACCAGTGAGAAGGATTCCTTTGGAATCTTCGATGGCAGGAAGATAACCAGCATTTCTCAAAATATTTACTGCATCATCGATTTCAAGATCACAGATGATAACTTCAGGAGCAATCCTTCTAAAGCCAAGACCATCGAGTTTCTTGTCGCCAATAATTGATGCGATCACAGACTGATCTTCACAACGAATAAATGAAGTAGTTGCTCCGATGCGTAACTTGCCATGCTTCTTAGCAACATCTGCGATCAAGTATTCAAGTGGCTGGGGCATGGGAGTCTTTGACGTCGCTTTAAGGAACTTCGTTATCTCATCGCCAGTCTTGCCATGATCTAAGGCTCTACGAATTGTTACATCGCTAAATCGGAATACTGTCGCTCCACCACGTGATTCGACATCTGCCAGAAGTGCCATCTCCTGGGCAATATTCTGTGCCAAAGGGCCGGGGGCAATTGCTGTGTTATCACTTTGAATAAGTATGTGATCAACTTCTTTAGGTAGATCGGCATCGATCTGTGACAGACTCTCACCGGCCAAGAGAGCCAGTCCGTAGTCGGAGATCACCGACTGACCTGTAATGCCAAGCCATTCAGCTTCGCGCAAGGTAAAGGAGATGTAGTAAGCAGGTATTCCACCGTTGCGCTTGGATGGGCGTTGCCACTGCGCTGCTGCAATGAGCGATTCTTCGGTGATAGGTCCAGCTTGATTTTCTCTCAGTAGTGACAGAGTCAGAGAGCGGATAGTTGCTGCGTTTACGCGATCGAGTTCAGGACCAAGAGGTGCGATATTTTTTGAACTCTCATGTCCGACCAGGCCACTTACTCGCGAAGTGATTAACCACGTAGAGACCAACGTTGCCCACTTGGTCGATGGACTTTGGGTGAGCCAGATATCAAATTGGGTTGTCGGCAAGATGCGGTCATCAGGATCGATAGTCAATAGCGAGCTGACATAAGAAAGTTCTGCAACAAATGCTGCGCAATTTTCATCTACACCTAAGTGCTGAGCAAGCGCCTTGAGGTCACGTACGCCTAATCCACCTGATCGAAGCGCAGTTGGGGGATCTTGTGCCCAGAAGTTAAGAACTTCTTCGACCCAACGCAAGAATGTTGTGATGTTGGCTATCGCTGCGCGATTGACATTGACTCTATCTTTTATCGCAAAAGAGTAAGTTATTTCAGGTGCAGCGATCTTCTGCTCTTTATGAATTTTTCCACCCCGTAGCGCGATAGCAACTTCGCGCGGCATGACAACAATTGTCTGGCTATAGGGAATAAGAAAACCTTCTTCAAGACACCACTGAACTCCAGCGCCAGGTTTTTTAATATCTCCCACACTTCCACGCGGAGGTCCCCAGATCATCGCATCGAGAATCTTCTTTGCCGCAGGAGGTGCATCGCTTAATTTTTTGAGGTTCAGCTTTGCCATCGATGGTGGACCGAGCTGGGCAATTTCATTGCCGAGTAATTCACGCAACGTTGTAGGCATACGCAAACCATCATGAGCAGGATAGATAAGCCCACGTTCGATAAGTCCTGGAATTGCAAAGAGTGCTGGTTTATCAGTAAGGCTAGCAATTGTCTTTTCGGTAAATGGTTCGACTGCTACCGCACACGCCTCGAGAACTTGAAATTGCCAGGTGTTGAGTGCATCAATTGCACGAGCAAGCGATGGTGCTGAAGATGCACGAACTGCAAGGCTAGCCATGTCAGGTGGCACCGGTGCTATTAAATCTGGCCGGTGTGAAAAGAGTTGCAAAAGGCCAGCATCATCTAACCCACGCAGGTAGTCGGCAAATGATCGAATTTCCATAACCTGCCTACATTAATGCAGAAAGGGCTTTTGCGTTAAATCAGTTTCTATTTCGAGCGGCGACGGGGTGTAATCAGCGCTGCCATAGATGCAAGGCGCGAGATCACAGGTCCAAGGAAACGGTTGATTTTGCGAGCTCTGCGGAAATCGTGGATTGGCCAATTCTCTCGCGTTGCCTTGATACGTAACTTTGCATCTGGGTTAATCACCGATGGAAAGCCAACTGCCTCAAGAAGTGGAAGATCATTATGGCTATCCGAGTAAGCAAAACATTGTGTGAGGTCAAATCCTCGCTCTTGTGCAATCTTAATAAGCGCAACTGCTTTCTCGCGACCATGGAGCAATGGTCCATTCATCTCTCCGGTGTATACACCATCTGCGATTGCGGCCTTGCTTCCGATAGCACCGGTGAATCCAAGACGCTTAGCTATCAAGGTTGCCATATCTTCTGGTGCTGCTGTTACCAGCCAGACTTCAACACCATCACGTAAATGGGCTTGTGCGATTTCAATTGTTCCTTGCCAGAGAGCGGGAGAAACATATTCATCATAAATTTCCTGTCCCAGATTTTGGATTTCTTGGACATTATGCCCACCAATAAAACTGGTGGCAGCATTTTGAAACTTTATGATCTCTTCCTGCTTTTCAGTACCCGTCAATCTAAATCTCAGGTTAGCAAGAACAAAGCGAGAGATATCGGCTTTGGTGAAGTAACCACGTTGATACATCCCGCGACCTAGGAAGTAGAGAGAAGAACCACGTATGAGTGTGTTATCTACATCAAAGAACGCGGCTCTCTTCTGCTCGAGTGCCATGGCCTAACCATAGCGAAGGCAGATGATTTACCCCTTTATAGTTACTCCTATGAGCAATAAAGTCCACGTGATCCGCCATGGCGAAGTCCATAATCCGGAGAAAATTCTCTACGGCCGCCAGCCTGGATGGAGACTTTCCGATCGCGGTCAAGAGATGGCAAAAGTTCTTGGACAGTGGTCACAAGGCATCAATCTCGGCGCGCTACATGTCTCGCCTCTTCAACGAGCACAAGAGACAGCCGCACCCATTGCTGCTGCACACTCACTTCCAATAACAACAGATGAACGTCTCATCGAAGCAGCTAATATCTTTGAAGGTAAACCATTTGGAATCGGCGATGGAGTACTTCGCCACCCATCTGCATGGAAACATCTATGGAATCCTTGGAGACCTTCATGGGGAGAGCCATATGATGAACAGATCAATCGCATGCTTGCTGCCGTCTTTGCTGCACAGAAAGCTGCTGGTAACAAAGATGCAATATGCGTTTCTCATCAATTGCCTATCTGGATTTTACGCAGCGCTATTGAAGGTCGTCGCCTGATCCATGACCCAAGAAAACGAGAATGCACACTTGCCTCGGTGACTAGTATTCACTTTGATGACAATGGCGAAATTATTGGAACTTCGTATTCAGAACCAGCAGCACATCTTTTACCAGTTGCACCAAAGAAAAAATAATGTTGCAAATTAAGTCCGCCCTAGCCTCCTTGCTTTCAGTAATGCTTCTTGCCGGTTGTTCAGGTGGCGGAAGTTCGACAGCTGAAGAGAGCTTTGTTGTGGGAAGCGGTGTGCAGACATATATAAGTAAAGATGCACGTGTAAAAGCACCAGCGCTGAGTGGTATGACTCTCACTGGGGTTAATTACATCCGCGAGCCTGGAAAAGTTGCCGTTGTTAATGTCTGGGCTTCTTGGTGTTCTCCTTGTAGAGCAGAAGCACCAACACTTGTAGCTTTATCTGAGAAGTACCCTGATGTGCAATTTATCGGAATCCTGACCCGCGATAATTTAGTTAATGCCGAAGCCTTTGTGCGCGCCCGCAAAATCACCTATCCAACTCTGATTGATGATGCTCTGCTTATTGGTTTCAAAGATTCACTTCCTGCCAATGCGATTCCCTCAACAATTTTGATTGATAGCAACGGATATGTTGCAGCCCGTGTTTCAGGTGTTGTGACTATCGGATCATTGAGCAACCTGATTGAGCGGGTGCAAAACTCATGATCGAATTTTTCGTCAATAATCTCTTCGATGGTTTTATCCTGCTTGCCCTACCGCTATCGATCCTTGCCGGCCTGATCTCCTTTGCCTCCCCATGCGTCCTACCCTTAGTCCCCGGATACCTTTCTTACGCAGCCGGATATTCTCAATCACGCGGACGAGTTCTACTCGGATCAATTCTCTTTGTTCTCGGCTTTTCGCTGCTATTTATCTCTTATGGAGTTCTCTTTGGGGGATTAGGTGCACGTATTGCAGTGCATTCAGAGATGATTACGCATTTACTTGGTTTCTTCACAATTGCACTCGGTGCAATCTTTGCTGGAGCTTTTCCGATGATGCCGACTGTGCGTCCGAAAATTTCAACAACTGGTGGTCTAATCGGAGCTCCAGTTCTTGGTTTCCTCTTTGGTATTGGTTGGACTCCGTGTATCGGACCCGCACTTGCTACCGTGCAGACTTTAGCGTTCAGTGAATCGAGTGCATTTCGCGGCGCAATTCTCTCACTCGGTTATTGCATGGGCCTCGGACTCCCATTTATCGCAACAGGATTATTCTTTGATCGATCTGAGAGGTTAAGAAAATTCTTGACTCGTCATGGTCGCATCATTTCTATGATCGGCGGCATCTTATTAATTCTCATTGGAGTGCTTCAAGTGACAGGGATGTGGAATTCGTTGATGATTGATCTGCGCTCTGTAATTAGCGAATTTGCGCCGGTGATTTAGTGATGACAAAAAATCAAGTTGAGATTCCAGAAATCGGTGCCCGCGGTCTTCTTCGCTTTGCTTGGCGACAGCTCACCAGCATGCGCACAGCTCTCATTCTTCTCATGATGCTGGGCATTGCTGCCATCCCTGGTTCGCTTCTACCGCAGCGCAATCAAAATCCGATGGCAGTGAGGGCCTACTTTGCAGATCAATCAACTCTTGCTGAATGGATTGATCGCTTCGGCGGCTTTGATGTCTATGCCTCATCGTGGTTTAGCGCGATCTATATCTTGCTCTTTATCTCGCTAATCGGATGCGTTCTACCTCGAACCTTTGAGCACTACAGGGCTATGCGGGCGCTTCCACCTGCAACACCGAAAAACCTTGAGAAGTTAGAGGCCCACCATGAATTTGCTGGTGAGGGTGGCGAATTACAACGCGCTGAGAAGTGGCTAAGAAAGAGACGTTTCCGACTTCGTATTCAAGAAGGTTCGATTTCTGCAGAGAAAGGTTATCTGCGTGAATCCGGCAACCTACTCTTTCATCTCTCACTTATCTTGATTTTGATTGGAGTAAGCGTCGGTTCGCTCTTTGGGATGCGTGGCGATGCCATCATTACAACAGGAGAACGCTTTATCAATCTAGCTACCAGCTATGACTCGGTTACATTCGGAAAAGTCACTAATGAAACTTCACTCAACACCTTTTCCATCACACTCAATAAGTTTGTTGGAAAGTATGATCCTGTAACAAATATTCCACTTGATTATTCTGCCTACGTCACCACGATTGATGATCAGGGCAAAGAGAGCAACCGGGTAATTAAGGTAAATAGCCCTCTCACTTTTGGAACTACGCGGGTATACCTACAAGCAAATGGATATTCGCCTTTTGTGACCATTAAAGATGAATATGGAAACGTCACATTCCAAGGCGCTGTTCCATTCTTGCCACAAGATTCAAATCTTCGATCAATTGGAGCTATTAAAGTTCCAGAAAGTTCTCCCCAAATTGGTTTTGTCTCATCTTTTGTACCGACCTACCAGCGGGATCCTCAGTTGGGTGCAGTCTCTGTCTATCCAGAGTTACTTGAACCGAAATTACTTTTCTCGATTTGGGAAGGTGATCTAGGTCTCGATACTGGTATCCCTCAATCAATCTATAAAATTGATACAACAGATATGACTCGTATCGCATTGAGTTCACTTGCTCCAGGAGAAAGTTACAGTTTTAACGGCGGAAGTATCACCTTTGAAAAGGTTGAGCCTTGGATCAATCTGCAGATCGTGCGAGATCCTGGAAAGAGCTATTCATTTATCGGCGGTATTCTTGCTCTGCTGGGTTTGCTAGCCTCACTTTTCGGTCGCCGTCGACGCATCTGGGTAAAGGTAAGTGAAGTCGGAGAAGTTCAAGTTGCAGGTCTTGCAAAGACTAATTCAGCAGCATTAGAGATTGAGATCGCTCACTTTGTGAGTGCGATTAAAGGAGAGAAGTAATGCAGACGACATGGGCTTATATCTCCAATAACTTTATCTATAGCGCCATGGGCGTCTTTGCTCTCTCATTCTTTGCTCACGCCTTTGAAACAGCATGGGCTGTAAAGGTTCCTGCTGAAGGTACAGATGCGCGCACAATGGATTATTCAAAATCTGAGAAAGCTGCACGTATTGCAACGGCGCTGATGCTCCTTGGATTTATCCTGCTCTTTATCGCGGTAGTTGCTCGTGGTCTTTCCAATGGCCACGTTCCTTGGGGCAATATGTATGAGTTTTCGATTACTGGCGCTCTGGCATTTACCGGTGCATACCTGGCAGCCTTGCGCAAATATGATCTTCGTTGGCTAGGTCTTTTTATCTCACTCGCTGTTCTCTTAACATTAGGTACAGCAATTACCTTGCTGTATCGCGATAGTGCACCTCTTGTTCCGGCGCTTAAATCAACCTGGCTTGTTATCCACGTTATCGCTGCAATTATCTCTGGCGGAGTCTTCTTACTCTCAAACGTTATTGCAGGTGCTTATCTCTATCTGGATTCACGCGAACGCGGAATCGGGCGTCCTGCATGGGCAACACGACTTCCATCTCTTGAAGTGCTTGATCAACTTTCATATCGATTAGTTGCATTTGTATTTCCGCTATGGACTTTTGCAGTCATCGCTGGAGCTATTTGGGCAGAGAGCGCCTGGGGACGATATTGGGGTTGGGATCCAAAAGAGACCTGGGCATTTATTACCTGGGTTGCATATGCTGCATATTTACATGCGCGAGTAACAATTGGTTGGAAGGGACGTCGTGCTGCTTGGCTCTGCCTATTTGCCGGGTCGACATTCTTATTTAATTATGTTTATGTCAATGTTTGGGGAACAGGTAAGCATACTTATTCAGGGCTTTAAGTTAATTTAAAGTTTGCGCAAGAAATCTGGATCATCATCGGGCGGCAGAATGCGTCGCTTGGGACCCTTCTTAAATCCGCCGCCATTTCCACGGTTTCGTCCTGCGATGAAGTAGGCGATGGCACCAAATGCTTGTGTAAATAGAATGACGAGAAGCCATCCCCACTTTGGAAGGTTCTTGATCTGAGTCTCATCTTTCATCGCACAATCAATAAATGCATAGAGCGGTAGTGCTGTAAGTGCAATGAAGCCAAGAACTCTGAGCATGGGGCAATATTAGCCGTTAAAGAATAAGTGCGAGAGATAGAGCCAAGCTAAAGAACATCTGGAGTTTTCCAGTTTTGCCTAGCAGCGAGATCAGTGCAGCACCCTCGATACCCGACCAGAGGGATTTCAGGATCGAAACGGAAAGGGGGAGTGTGAGCACTGTCAGAAGCGTCCAAGGATTCCCAAAGCCTGCAGTGAGCAGATAGGGAGCAATAACGAGTGCGCTAAAGAGCAATCTGGAAGGTCGATCGCCAATTCGTACAGTTAAAGTTTTCTTTCCGACAACCTCATCCTTTGCGCGATCGCGGATGTTGTTGATTACCAAGATTGCACAGGCAAGGAAGCCAACAATTGTTCCAGCCAATATCGATTGGGAAGTGATTTCCTTCGTCTGGACATAAAAGGTACCTAGGGTTGCTACAAGACCAAAGAAAATAAAGACAAAAAGTTCACCAAGTCCCATATATCCGTACGGATGCTTACCACCTGTATATCCCCAAGCAGCAGCGATGGAGAGCGCACCGACTGCAATAAGCCACCATGAAGATGAAACCGCAAGAACTAGGCCGGCAACTGCGGCGACTCCAAATGCGATAAATGCCGCGCCCTTTACTTGATCAGGAGTTGCTAAACCGCCAGCTGTAATGCGAAGTGGCCCGATTCGATCATTATCAGTTCCACGAATTCCATCCGAGTAATCGTTTGCATAGTTAACACCGATCTGAAGTGCCAGGCTTACTGTAAGGGCAAGGAGAGCTGCAATCGCATTCGCATCTTTATTAGCAAGAGAGGTAGCAACTACAACTGGTGCGATAGCTGCTGGCAGCGTACGTGGGCGTGCACCAGTGATCCAAAGAGATGCTTTAGCCATGGAATTCGTCCTTTGCACGTTTGACAATACTTAACGTATCAATTTTACCGATTCCAATTGTTGGCATCTGCGCATAAGTGAGAAGCTGCTTTGGTTTGGCAAACTCGCCAATTACTTTACTTATGTGGACACCGATTTGGTCGAGCGTTGGGTGATCTGCGCCAACTACAGCAATAACAAGTCTTTGGCCCCATTGGGCATCTGCTACGGCGACAGCAGACCATTGTTGGAGCGGGAAGGTCTTCTCCAAAGTCTCGACGACTTCCACCAGCGAAACTTTCTCTCCGCCGGTGACATATACATCATCTGCTCGACCCAAGACCTCAACTGTTCCATCGTCATCTATTCTTCCAAGGTCGGAGGTTGTAAACCAGGTTCCATCGAATTGCTGGCTCCAAAGATTTTTATGGTTGAGATAAGCAGAAGCCAGAATCGAACCAGATATTTGAATGAGACCTTCTTCCGAAATTTTTACTTTAACGCCGTTTAGTGGAGTTCCTTCGTAGATACACCCACCTGATGTCTCGCTCATTCCATAAGTTCTGATAATTGAGATTCCTGCATCGAGGGCTTGTACAAGGAGATCCTCCTGAATTCTAGCGCCTCCTACGAGCACAAATTTCGCTGCCTTCAAGTGCGAAAGTAATTTCTGATCGCCATTGAGTGCGCGGTAAATCTGTGTGGGAACAACTGCTGAAAAGTCTGTGGCTGGATATTCTGCTGCGTTTCGCAGATCAACAGGAGTTGTGCCAAGTTCAAGAGATCGAATAAGAACATTTATTCCTGCAATGTGATGAATCGGCAATAGAAGTGCCCATGTTTGCCCAGGACGCGCTTGCAGAAAATCTAAAGCGGCACGAGTAGATGCAAGTAGCGCCGCCGAGGTAAGGGCTACTGATTTCTTCGTTCCGCTTGAGCCAGTTGTTTCCACGATAAGACAGATCTCGCTCGCAACGTTTTCGATTACCTCTTGGGTGAAATTAAGGGCAGGGCCTTGATGGGCTAGCGCCTTGGCCAAGAGATTCATCACATCGCCGATCGGCAACGCGGGATCTACCGCGATCACCGGGCGTGATGGGTTCTTCGAGTTCGGCGAGATTTCCATAGCCCGCGTAGGCTATCGCCTGTCTTGAGGAGTTGGAGGAATCGTGAGCAAGCCAATTAAGCGTGAATTCGGAGATCGCACAATCCCTGCATGGGCAGTAGGCAAGGGTGGAGCTGATTTTGTTGATGTGAAATATCACGTGGCAGATGGAATGGCAAAAATCACAATCAATCGTCCAGAGGTTCGCAATGCATTCCGCCCACAAACAATTATTGAACTTCAAGAAGCATTTTCACTTGCCCGTGACAACTCAGATGTCGGCGTAATCATTTTGACAGGAGAAGGTAGTGAAGCATTCTGCTCAGGTGGCGACATTAGTGTTCGTGGTGATGATGGATA
>JBJTKU010000153.1:0-2717 GCA_046096605.1 Candidatus Planktophila sp.
GTAATCCACCAAGGAAAACGGGTTTTCCTTGGTGGATTACTATTGTCATTCTGGCCAGAGAAATTGGAATCACTCTCTTCCGTTTAGCGGTGATCAAAGGGGGCGTCATTCCGGCAAGTCGTGGTGGAAAGATTAAGAGTACCTTCCAGAGCTTTGGAGTTGGCTTCTTCATGTTGCCGATGCCAGAGAGTTTGTATTGGTTCCGTGATGGTTTTATGGCGATCGCAATCATTCTCACTATCGTGACTGGCTATAACTATGTACGATTGGCGATGAAGAGATCAATCTAAAGACGGGAGAGAGCACTTGTCACTATCTCCTGAGGCCACCTCAATGGTCAAAGAACTCATTTCCACTTTGGCATCACACAATGAAACACTTGCTACCGCCGAATCAATTACCGCAGGCGGCTTAAGTTCGGCAATAACATCTGTTGAAGGTTCTTCACAAATATTTCTCGGTGCAATAGTTGCCTATCGAAATGCCATTAAGACAACTGTTCTCGGAATTAATCAAGAAATAATCGATAAGTACACTGTATATAGTCAAGAAGCAGCCATCGATATGGCGCAGGCAGTTCGTGAAAAATTTGGGTCAACTTGGGCTATCGCAACTACGGGTGTGGCCGGTCCCGGTCCTTCCGATGGAATTGCGTCGGGAACTGTCTGGGTTGCAATTGATGGCCCTGTGACCCACAGCCTAGAACTCTCCCTTTCAGGGGGTCGCCAAAGCGTGCGAAACGCGACTGTTGCCACTGCAATCGGCTCATTTACGCGTATCCTTAGGGAACGATCTAGACAAGCAGTTGCGGAGTAGAAAGGAGCAGTTGTGGTCTTATTACGTGAAGCTGTCGGCAGTTCTCTTCGCGCAGCTCGCACAGAACAATCGCGCACACTCCGAGATGTTGCACGCGAAGCTCGCGTCTCTCTTGGCTATCTCTCCGAAGTAGAACGTGGTCAAAAAGAAGCTTCTTCTGAACTTCTCAACGCGATTTGTGACGCCCTTGGTCTCCAACTTTCTGCACTCATGAAGGATGTCACTCTTCAGATCGCATCTGGCGAGATCGCGAAGCTCTCCGTTGTCGACGCAGCCTAAGTACGCCACTCAAGGCGCTTCACATCGCCGAACCGAAGAGGCGATCCTTCAAGCAACAAAGGGTCTCATCGCTCTTCACGGTTTAACAAAGATCTCCATGATTGATATCTCCACAGAATCACAAGTTGCACGTGCAACTCTCTATAACCATTTTCGCGATAAGAATTCGGTGGTCGAGGCGCTCCTTGCATCGGAAGTGATTCGCATTATTGAAGCGGCGCAGACTGCTGGTACTCCGGCCGATGTACTTGAATCGTTATCTATCGCAATCTCTTCAGATCCTGCGTTGGCTGGGTTGCGTCAGCATGACCCCGCTCTGATTGCACAACTATTGATTCATAGCGAACATCGGCTCTATCTTGACCTTGCGCGGGCTATTTTTGCTACCACTCAATCACAAAGTGCAACCGGCCTTGCTATGCGATGGTTATTAGGTCAAGTTGTTCAACCATTGACCCCAGAGCAGTCCCGCGATCAAGCAACACTTCTCGTCGAGAACACCCTCTTTTAGTTTCGATGCGCATTTCAGATCTTCGAGAACGGCTAACGCTTTCATTCGGGCCAGAATGGGCCTCTTCATTTAGTGCAGATATTGCTCTATCAAGCCTTGGTAGCCTGACAGTCAATCAAGCTCTGGCGAAGGGGCATGAGGCGCAAGAAATTTGGAGAGCAGTCTGCAAAGAACACCCAATCGAAACCGAAAAGTACAAGTACTAAACGGCAATCACTTCCAATACCCAGGGCTGGCCATCTTCCGGGCTCTGATTCTTACCTTCTAAAGGCGGCAAGAGGATCAGCATGGCCCCAATTTGGCCGTTGAGAGGGTCTAACAGGGGAGAAGAGGCGACACGCCACCTGTGATGTCAGTCGGCGGTGCTAGTTTTCGAACAGGTGTTCGGATACCCTTATACCTGTTCAACCAGAGCGGTTCCATCTTCCGCCCACAGCCCTTCCCCAGATGCTGTGGTCCGTCGGTGGGTCTCCGTACCTTCTGGGCCGTACCCAACGGATGGCGCACGCCAGACGTTCTACCTAAGGAGTGAAAGTGGCAGCAAAAGAAAAGCCAGATGCAGCACCCGATCGCGCACCATCAGATCGTCAGAAAGCCCTCGATACCGCCCTCGCCCAGATCGAACGTCAATTTGGTAAGGGTTCGGTTATCAAGATGTCTGATAAGCAGGCACAAGTTATTGAAGTAATCCCAACAGGATCTGTCGCACTCGATATCGCCCTCGGTATTGGCGGCCTTCCACGAGGACGAATCGTAGAGATCTACGGACCAGAATCTTCAGGTAAGACAACACTTACCTTGCATGCGATTGCAAGTGCACAGAAGCAGGGCGGAATTTGCGCCTTCATCGATGCAGAGCATGCATTTGATGCCGAATATGCAAAGAAGCTCGGCGTTGATATTGATGCTCTTCTCGTCTCACAGCCAGATACCGGCGAACAAGCACTTGAGATCATGGATATGTTGGTCCGCTCTGGTGCTCTCGATCTCGTCGTTGTTGACTCTGTTGCAGCTCTTGTTCCACGCGCTGAAATTGAAGGCGAGATGGGCGATTCACATATGGGCCTCCAGGCTCGTCTGATGTCACAAGCCCTTCGTAAAGTTACTGGAG
>JBJTKU010000154.1:0-3917 GCA_046096605.1 Candidatus Planktophila sp.
TCTATATATAGGGTGTCAAAATCTCTTTCGAAATCTGCAACTTTTACAGTTCCGATAAAGATCGCATCTTCGAGATCGTGCACAGAATATGCGCAATCATCTGACCAATCCATGATCTGTGCTTCTATACATTGGCGACCATCTGGTGCACCTTGTCGTACCCAGTTGAAAATTTCTACATCGTCATCGTAGACGCCGAACTTACGTGGGTTAACGCTTCTTGGCCAGGGATACTTTGTTGCTGCATCTAGGCTGGCGCGAGTGAGGTTCAATCCGACAGATTTTCCTTGAGTGTCAACTGTCTTTGCCTCAATTCGAGTAAGCAATCGGAAACTCTGCGCATTACCTTCAAAGCCACCGAATTCTTGGGCAATATCGGCTAGCGCCTCTTCACCATTATGCCCAAAAGGTGGATGTCCTAAATCATGTGCAAGACATGCAGTCTCCAACAGATCAGGATCTGCGCCCAATGATTCACCGAGTTCGCGCCCAATTTGTGCGCACTCCATCGAGTGTGAAAGACGAGTTCGTTGAAAATCATTCTCCCAAGGAACTGCGACCTGTGTCTTTGCAGCAAGCCTTCGAAGCGCTGCTGAATGAATTATCCGCGCACGATCGCGCATAAACTCGGTACGACCAGAACGCTTCGCCGGTTCATAAAAGAACCGTTCATGATCGTAATCGCTGTAACGCATGGTCTTAGCCTAAGTGATCGCTGAGATGAATACCTCTGCGCCCTAGGGTGATGTAGGCAAGGTAAGCACCTGCCTCACGGAATAAATATCGATTAGTAGAGCCAGCTAGCGAATTTGGGCCTTCTGAAACAGGTGCGCAGAACGGATCTGCATCCAAATCGCGCGCCATTGTCATTGCGCGCTGACAGTGAAAAGGATCGGTTGCAATCACTACGCTCTTAATTGATCTGGTGCGCATCTCTTTTGCATACGCCTTTGTCTGTGTCAATGTATCGCGTCCTTCGGGAAGAGCAACGACAGCGCTACGTGGGACTCCGTTGTTGATGAGCCAGCGACGGCCAGAGTCAGCCTCTGTCGTGCGATCTCCGGGTGCACCAGAACCGACAGTGATGATCAATGGTGCTACTCCGGCACGAAAAAGTCGAACAGCTTCATCAAGTCTGGCCTGTAGAACTTCACCTGGCGTTCCATCCAACTGTGCCGCACCAGGAATAACAATGACATCTGCAGTCGGACGTGAAGATGGATTATGTGCAGAGTTCCACGTAACAAAGAGTGCGTATGCCGGAACTGCAACGATAACCGCCACAATGAGGGCAATAGCGCGAAAGATAAATTTAATCATCATCCACCCGAGAACATATCTTCAGCATCGAGATGGATCATCTCATCGGGATCATTGAGCCAACCATCTGGAAGAGTTGGTGGGCGACCATGGCTGGTACGTCCACGCGGTTTCTCTGCAACCTCTACTGGATATGTCTGATCCTCAAGCTGATCGAGCAACCTGCGAAACTCAGCGAGAGATCCAATCATTCCAAATTGTCTACGTAGCTCACTTGGCACTCTAAAACCTTTGAGATACCAGGCCATATGTTTGCGAAGATCTCGGCAGCCCCGATCTTCTGATTCAAAGTACTCAACAATTAATTCACCGTGGCGAAACATCACTTCGCGGACCTGGTGCAATGATGGAAGCACGCGTTCAACATTTCCAGCCATCGCTTGAGTTAAATCTGTAAAGAGCCAAGGCCGTCCCAAACATCCACGACCAACAACAACGCCAGCGCATCCTGTCTGCTCCATCATTGCAACGCCATCTGCGCCCGACCAAATATCACCATTTCCCAGCACAGGAACACCAGTTGGCTTTAAATGTTCGACAAGGGCTGAAATTGCAGACCAATCAGCTTTACCTTCATACATCTGCGCTGCGGTACGTGCATGCAAGGCAACCCAGACAACGCCAAGATCTGCAGCAGATTTGGCAGCATCTAGATATGTAATGTGATCGCTATCGATGCCGATGCGCATCTTTACAGTGACCGGAATACCAAATGGCTTGGCTGCATTCACGGCCGCTTCAACAATTGCAGAAAATAATTTGCGCTTATAAGGAAGAGCCGCTCCACCACCTTTGCGTGTGACCTTTGGTACAGGGCATCCAAAGTTCATATCGATGTGATCTGCTAAATTTTCGCGACCGATCATTTTCACGGCTTCACTCATATGGTGCGGATCAACGCTATATAACTGAATCGAGCGTGGCCATTCACCCGGTCCTGGTTCGATCATGCGCAAGGTCTCTGGAATTCGCTCTAACAATGCTCGAGCAGTCACCATCTCTGAGACAAAGAGCCCGGCACCTTGTTCGCGACACAACATGCGAAAAGGAGCATTGGTAATGCCAGCCATAGGCGCTAGCACTACTGGTGAATCAAGCTGATACGTACCGCTTGATAAAGGAAGTGTTAGCAACCCAGTAGACGTGGAGCTAACCATGCCTGCACCTGATCAAGTGAGATGCGCTCTTGCGCCATGGTGTCGCGATCGCGAATTGTCACTGCGTTATCGTCAAGTGTTTCAAAATCGATAGTGATGCAGTACGGAGTTCCGATTTCGTCTTGGCGACGGTAACGGCGACCGATTGCTCCGGCGTCATCGAAGTCAATATTCCAATTCTTGCGAAGTTGCGCTGCAAGATCGCGCGCCTTAGGTGAAAGGTCTGCATTACGAGAGAGTGGAAGAACAGCAGCCTTTACTGGTGCCAAGCGGTAATCAAGTTTAAGGAGTGCGCGTTTTTCCATTTCACCCTTTGCATTTGGGGCTTCGTCTTCTGTGTAGGCATCCATCAAGAATGTGAGCGCACAGCGATCTACACCTGCTGCAGGTTCGATTACATATGGTGTCCAGCGCTCGTTCTTCTCTTGATCGAAATATGAGAGATCTTTACCAGAGGCTGCAGAATGTGCTTTAAGATCGAAATCAGTGCGGTTTGCGATTCCCTCAAGTTCGCCCCACTCGGTACCTGCAAATTCAAACTTGTATTCAATATCTGCGGTGCGCTTTGAGTAATGTGAAAGCTTCTCTTGTGGATGATCGTAGATACGCAGGCGTTCAGGATTGATTCCAAGGTCCTTATACCAAGCAAGACGTGTGTCGATCCAATACTGATGCCAATCTTCATCTGTTCCAGGAACAACGAAGAACTCCATCTCCATCTGTTCAAATTCGCGTGTACGGAAGATGAAGTTACCCGGTGTGATTTCATTCCGGAAAGACTTTCCGATCTGACCAATACCGAACGGTGGCTTGCGACGTGATGTCGTCATCACTTGATCGAAGTTGATGAAGATTCCCTGAGCTGTTTCGGGGCGAAGGTATGCAAGCCCTGACTCATCTTCAACTGGGCCAAGGAAAGTCTTGAGTAGACCTGAGAATTGCTTAGGTGTTGTGAACTGTCCCTTATTTCCGCAAGCTGGGCAGTTCATATCTGCAAGTGATTCAAGCTTCTTCTTATGCTTTGCTTCGTAGGCTTCTTCAAGATGATCTGCGCGATAGCGCTTGTGGCAGGCGGTGCACTCAGTTAGCGGATCGCTAAATGTTGCAACGTGGCCTGATGCTTCCCAGACTTCGCGCGCCAAGATCACACATGAATCGATACCAACAACATCTTCGCGACCCATCACCATGGATTTCCACCATTGGCGCTTGACGTTATTTTTTAATTCGACTCCGAGTGGGCCGTAATCCCATGAGGCGCGCAATCCGCCGTAAATTTCTGATGATGGATAGACAAAGCCACGACGCTTTGCAAGTGAGACGATATTTTCTAAACGATCTACGGCCATTTTATTTCTCCATCCGGCTGGCTGTCGGCGAAGAGCAACGGTCGTTGCTCACCGTAGCCAAGTTTACCTTCTGTCGATTACTCGAAAGCCC
>JBJTKU010000155.1:0-3152 GCA_046096605.1 Candidatus Planktophila sp.
TAGCGCAGGTGTGGCACCGGCCGATGCTGCCGAACAAGCAAAGCAGCACGAAGGTGAAGTCGTAATTGAAGAGATCACCACGTTATGTCGTGAATGCGATGAAACAGTCGAAGCGATTTTAAATGCGGTAAACGCCTTAGATTCTCTTTTTGTGGAGACGATGTTGCGCAATGAAATTGCAGAGAATGGAATTATTAGTGCCTGGCAAGATGTTTTCGTTCCAGTACTTACCCGTGTGGGAAGTGCATGGGAAGCTTCAGGTAAGGGCGTTGAGATTGAACATATGCTCACCGAAATTCTCAAGCGAGTATTGCGCGAATCAGCATCAGAGATAGTTGTTCCGGTAAATGCTCGTCCTGTATTGCTAGCTTCTGTCGGCGAAGAACTGCACTCGCTAGCATTGCACGCACTTGCAGCAGCCCTTGCAGAACGCGGAATCGAGACACACTTCTTAGGCGCTCGCACTCCGGTCGAAGCGCTCTCAACAATGGTCACACGCTTTGCACCACCTGCAGTATTTTTATGGGCCCAGCTTCCTGTTCATGGGGACCCAGCAATCTTGACCGCCCTACCAAACGTGCGCCCCGCACCTCGAGTTGTTATCGGCGGCCCAGGATGGAACCCGGAAAAGTGCAGTGGGGCTCACTTTGTAGGCTCATTAACCCTTGCGGTAGAGGAGATTTCCCTGGCAGTTGGGGCATAACCACCCCGATAGACTGCGCCTATGAGCGAGCACGACAAGGTCACAATGCTTGGCCTGACCTATGACGATGTTCTCCTGCTTCCTGATGCCTCAGATGTTGTTCCCAGCGAAGTAAATACATCTACCTGGCTCACTCGTAATATCTCTTTAGCCGTTCCTCTTGCATCATCTGCAATGGATACCGTTACAGAATCTGCGATGGGAATTGCAATGGCAAAAGCGGGCGGCATCGGAATCATCCACCGTAACTTTTCAATTGAAGATCAAGTCACCCACGTCAAACTCGTTAAGAATGTGGGCCTTGCGGGGGCGGCAGTTGGAGTTGGCGATGATGGATATTCACGTGCCCAAGCGCTGATTGAGGCGGGGGTTGATGTTGTTGTTGTAGATACTGCCCACGGTCATCACCGCGCAGTGTTGGAGGCGATCGAACGCATTAAGAAGTTCTCACCGACTACCGAAATCATTGGCGGCAACATTGCAACACGTGCGGGTGCACAGGCGTTAATTAATGCAGGAGCCGATGCGGTCAAGGTCGGCGTTGGCCCTGGATCAATCTGCACTACGCGGGTTGTAGCAGGTGTGGGCGTGCCACAAGTAACTGCAATCATGGAAGCAGCCAAAGCTTGTAACAAAGCTGGCATCCCTTTGATCGCAGATGGTGGTCTGCAATATTCAGGCGATATCGTCAAAGCGATTGTTGCTGGCGCACATTCTGTAATGCTTGGTTCACTGTTGGCAGGATGTGATGAATCACCTGGTGAACTTATTGAACTTGATGGTCGTAAGTACAAGGCATATCGCGGAATGGGATCACTCGGTGCCATGCAATCTCGCGGCGAGCAGAAGTCTTATTCCAAAGATCGCTACATGCAAGATGATGTGTTAAGTGAAGACAAATTAGTTCCAGAAGGCATCGAAGGAAAAGTTGCCTACCGTGGACCTGTTGCTGAAGTAGTGCATCAACTTGTCGGAGGTCTTCGTAGCGGCATGGGTTATGCCGGGGCACCAGATATCGATACGTTGCGACGCGATGGACACTTGATTCAAATTACATCTGCAGGGTTACAAGAGAGCCATCCACACGATGTTCTCCATGTCGCCGATGCACCGAACTACACGAAGGCTAAGTAAGGAGAGCGACCATGGAGATCGAGATCGCCCCAGGAAAACGTGCTCGCCAGGCTTACTCTTTCGATGACATTGCTATCGTGCCAAGTCGCCGTACACGTGACCCTGAAGATGTATCAACCACCTGGCAGATCGATGCCTACAAATTTGGTCTTCCAATGTTGGCAGCTCCCATGGATTCAGTCGTCTCGCCAGAGACTGCTATTGAAATCGGTCGCCTTGGTGGCTTAGGTGTATTAAATCTCGAGGGGCTATGGACTCGTTATGAAGATCCACGTATTCCGCTGGGTGAAATCGCATCGATGCCAGATAAGCACGCTACTCGTCGAATGCAGGAAATCTATAGCGCACCGATCCGTGCAGAGCTGATCAAAGAGCGCATCAAGACGATTCGCGATGCTGGCGTCACTGTTGCTGCATCTCTTTCACCACAGCGCACTGCAGAGCTTCACAAAGCTGTTATCGCGGCAGGAGTCGACATATTCGTTATTCGCGGCACAACAGTTTCGGCAGAGCATGTTGCCACCGAGCGCGAAGAACTTAACTTGAAGAAATTTATCTACGAGCTCGATGTACCTGTAATTGTCGGTGGCGTTGCAACGACTACAGGTGCCCTGCATTTAGTGCGCGCAGGAGCTGCCGGAGTTCTCGTTGGTTTTGGCGGGGGAGCAGCACATACAACACGTAAAGTTTTAGGTATCGAAGTTCCTATGGCATCAGCTGTTGCAGAAGTTGCTGCAGCTCGTCGCGAATATCTCGACGAATCAGGTGGACGTTATGTTCATGTGATTGCAGATGGCGCAGTAGGCCGTTCTGGTGATATCGCTAAGGCAATTGCAATGGGAGCAGATGCTGTGATGATGGGATCACCACTTGCAAAAGCAACACAGGCTCCAGGTCTTGGCTGGCACTGGGGTTCAGAGGCTCATCACAGCCAACTTCCACGTGGCGAACGCGTCAATGTTGGAACCGTTGGTTCACTTGAAGAGATTTTGCTTGGACCTTCGCATAGCGCCGACGGTTCAATGAATCTCTTCGGGGCTCTTCGTCGCTCAATGGCTACATGCGGATATTCAGATGTGAAATCTTTCCAGCGCGTAGAGGTGCTTATTCACCATGGCAAGTAACGTCACAGGCGGTGGCGTTCTAGTCGTCGATTTCGGTGTACACATGGGCTTCACGTACACGACGCGCAATTAGCTGTGCATACTGCGCACCGAAATCGACGACTAGAACGCCACCGCCTGTGACGTTACTTGCCATGGTGAATAAGCACCTCTACGCGCTGAAAAGATTTCACATCTGAATATCCGCATGT
>JBJTKU010000156.1:0-2523 GCA_046096605.1 Candidatus Planktophila sp.
GAATTCATAGATGTCAAACATAACCGTAAGGAATAGCAATAAATGGCAACAGGTACAGTTAAGTGGTTCAACTCTGAAAAGGGATTCGGTTTCATTGCAGTTGATGGTGGCGGACAAGATGTATTCGTTCACTACTCAGCAATCCAAGGAAACGGTTACAAGAGCCTTGAAGAGGGTCAGTCAGTGTCATTCGAGGTCGTCCAGGGTCCAAAGGGTCCTCAGGCCGATGCAGTGACAGCTAACTAATAGCAACCGCTAGCTTTACGAGAAAGCCCCGCACATTGTGCGGGGCTTTCTTCTTTACTTCTCTCTTACTTTTTTGGCTCTGGTGGAATTTCACCAGATTTCTTTAGAGCCGCCGCAACAGCCTTTGCTGGAGATAAATCTTTTCCAGCCTTCCATGCGTCAAGGTATTTCCATGGCAAGACTGCGCCACGACGAACCCACCAAATATCGGCAGGAGTTGGCCACGAGATTCCAAAGTGTAAGTGCGGTGAAGTTCCGCGAGCACTGCCGGTTGCTCCGACCGAGCCAAGTCTCTGTCCAGCCTTTACTTGAAGTCCTGGCTCAATAGTTTTATAGATCGACTTGAGGTGCGATCCGTAATATCGCACGCCATCGACTCCGATAAGTGAAACCGAAAGTCCGCCTCGAGTAATTCCGGCATTTACTTTTCCAGACCAGGTATCGACGCGATTTACTTCATCGATCACACCATCTATCGGTGCTACAAAGGCACAGCCTGCTTTGGCTAAAATATCTGTTGCTGGATAATCATGATGTGCTCGTGCGTAGTTCACTTCGCAACCGGCAACTGGAAATATATAAATCGGGGCAGCAGAAGCCGACTGTGGCGCCAGTAGCGCTGCAATAAGAATGAGGCTTGTTGGAATGCCTAGCTTCATGCCCTTAGGTTAATGCGGCGCGATCGAGTTTGGCGGTAACTGCCATGTGAGGGACGGTAAGCGCCCACACAACAACTAGTGCCATCCAGAAGAAATCATCAGTGAATTCAGTACCGATGGCAGCCATTACTGCTGCAATAAGAAATGTTCCTACCAAGGCTGGAGTTCCAGGAATGACTGCTGACAGGAAAGCTTTCTTGAGATTGTCATCTTTGTAGGCAACCTGAGAAGAGTTAAGCGCGAGAGTAAGCCGTGCGGTATGTCGCATGGCATGCCAACAACCGAAATAGATTGCAAAGGCAATCAAAGGTGGTGCTGTGAGGGCAAGGATTAGCAAGAGTGAGATATCGAGGGCTTCTCTTCTGCGCTTTCTCAGGAGTAAGAAAAAGATTCCAGCAATTCCAAGAGCGCTCACACCCGACAGAATCTCTTGATCAAAACCTTGGTGCCAATCAATCAAAGCTGGATTTACCTGAGCTAGCGCATCGGTGCTTAGGCTATTTACTAATGGAATGAAGACCGGAATTGATCCTGCGCAGATCGCGTAGATTGTTCGCGGAAGTTTGATCGTCTGGCCACTTCGCCTATCAATCTCGTTAATAAAGGCTGCATCGCCAATCCCAAAGTGGATAGCACTCATAAGAAGAACCAATATGAATCCAATAACATTAAACTGCAAAATTGCAATTACTGCGATGATGGCAACCAACACATAAACGGCAATAAAGAGAGCCATCGTTCGTGGCCGAGATCGCGGTACTGTCACTAGATGATCGAGAGCACCGTGTGGGATTCCGATGGCAAGGGCTGCGATAGCAATAACTACTTGCCAATTCATGGAGCTTTCGCCAAATGTTTGCGAGAAGATCAGCGAGAGAACGATGACTGCGGCAACAGCGCTGCTGGAAAATGTGCGTACCGATGAAAAAAGTCTAGATTCGCTAGCTTTCATGTCGCACCCCCGTCCTACCAACCATACCAAAGGCTCATGTGAGAAGATCAGACGTGGCGAAATTCGGTTACATGGCGATGTTGGCCTTCACTGTCTGCGGTTCATTCTGGCTTGAAATCGTCTTAAAGACCGGTGTACTGCGCAGATGGAAGCGCGCACTCATCAGCATTCTTCCTGTCAGCACCTTGTTTCTGATCTGGGATGCCTACGCAATCGCCCAAGGCCATTGGTTCTTCAACCGCGATCGCATGCTGGGTATCTACGGACCATTTAATATTCCGCTTGAAGAATTTCTCTTCTTCATCGTTGTTCCGATGGCTGCGATTTTGACGATCGAAGGGGTGACGACTGTTAAGCCGCATCTTCGTGAAAAAGAGTTTGGTAGTGACGACAAATGATTTATAGCGATATCGCAATTGCTGCCGTCCTTGTCGCCGTTATGGTCGATCTCTTCATCTTCAAGAACTCACTTCTGACTCGTACAGCCTTTTGGATTTCTTACTCGATCATCTTGCCCTTCCAGTTGTTGACCAATTGGTGGCTGACCCATCTGCGCTCAGACGGCAAGGCGATCGTTATGTATGACCCAGATTCGATCATTGGTACCCGCATCGCAGCCGCGCCACTAGAAGATCTCCTCTTTGGCTTTGCCCTCGTTCTCTCCGT
>JBJTKU010000157.1:0-3287 GCA_046096605.1 Candidatus Planktophila sp.
AGCCTCGTTCAACGTTGTGCTGGGCTTTGTAAATGGTGAGTAATTCCTCCTGTTGCGTGACTGTTTTCCTCTCCAGGTTGGTAGCAATTATGAATAAGCTGTAAAAACTTAGGCATAATACAACCCAAGTCTATGTAAAACTGTTTTAGTGAATAAATCTGGTTCATGGAGTTATCGGACGACATATTGGCCTTAAAGGATTTGGTTTCGGTTCTGCTTCGGCGAATTGAGGTTTTGGAATCCGAGAACGCTGCCCTTAGGGTGGAGGTTGCTGATTTACGTTCGCGCCTGAACCTGAACAGCAAGAACAGTCACAAGCCGCCCACGTCGGACGGTTTGTCCAAGAAGCCTGGCCTTCCCAAAGGGCCGCCCAAAAAGAGCGGTGGGCAGTTTGGTCACAAAGGCAAGACGCTCAAAATGGTGGACAAGGCGGATAGCGTTGTGGTGCACCATGTTGCATCCTGCCCCTGCTGCTCGAAGGTTTTTTCTACTGCCGATGTAATTGAGGTGGTTCAAAAGCGTCAGGTGTTCGATAGTCCTCCACCTCGTATGGAGGTTACGGAGCATCAGTTGGGCGTAGTGGTCTGTTGTGGTCAGCAGCATTTTGTATATTTCGGCGGAAACTTTACCACTCGTTTCGGTGGAAACTTTACCACCTGTTTCGGTGGAAACTTTACCACTCCTGAGCAAGCATGTCAAGGTTAAAAAATCGCTGTTGCTTTGTTGTAAAAATAACAAAGCAACATGGCAAACACAACCAAGAGCATGCAACAGATACGTCATATTTTGCAGTTACGAGCCCAAGGGGTCAGTATACGGGAGATTCGTAATACGACGGGCGTAAGCCGGCCCACGATTCGTATCTACCTCAGCCGGTGGGAGGCTATGGGCTTTCCCTGGGAACAATTATCTGTTCTGGACGATGAGGCACTGGGCACCATACTCTATCAGGAAGTGCAAACAGGGGTTGATCGGGATCGGTTGGAGGATTTGCAGGGGCGAATACCCAAGATGCTCCGGGACTTGTCCAAGACCGGCGTAACGCGCCAGTTGCTTTGGCATGAATACCGTTTGCAACGCCCCGATGGCTATGGTTACACCCAATTTTGCGAATATCTGGGCATAGCGGCCCATCGCGGTAAAGCGGTGATGCACTTTGAGCATAAAGCGGGTGAGCGGTTGATGATTGATTTTGCAGGCAAGAAACTGCACTACGTGGATGTGGACAGCGGCGAACAAATTGCCTGCGAGGTCTTTGTCGCGGTGTTACCGTTTAGCGGCTATTGCTATGTCGAAGCGGTTCATTCTCAACGTTTGGAGGATTTTTTAGGCGCTATCGCCAACGCTTTTGCCTATCTGGGCGGTGTACCGCGATCCGCCCTGATTGATAACCTCAAGAGCGGCGTCATCAAGCCGGATCGCTACGAGCCGACCCTGACGGATTTGCTGGAGCAACTCAGTGTCCACTACGGCTGTACGTTTATGGCTACCCGGGTGGCCAAACCACGAGACAAGGCCTCCGTCGAACGGATGGTGCAGATCGTTTATCAGCGCGTTTATGCGCCCTTGCGAAATGAGACATTTACCAGTCTCAAGGGCTTAAATGACGGAATCTCGGGGCGTTTACTCGCCCACCACGCGCTACCTTTCCAACAGCGCCGCGATGAATGCCGTCAATCGCTGTTCGACGCCCTGGAACGCCCAACTTTGCTGTCGCTTCCTGCCTCGGCCTTCGAAGTCAAACACACTGTACGCTACAAAGTGCAGCAAAACTATCACGTTCAACTTGGCCGGGACCGGCACTTTTACAGCGTCCCACACGAATATATTGGCAAACAGGTGCAGGTCATTTATACCCGAAATACCGTCGAAATCTATGACGGGCATCGGCGTATTGCCTTCCATCAGCGCGACCGACGCGCCAATGCCTACACTACGGTGGCTGAACACATGCCGCCCAATCACCAGCATCATGCTAAAATCAAAGGCTATTCCGCTCAATACTTCCTCGAAAAGGCCCGTAAAACCGGCCCCGCTTGCCTGGAAGTAACCACCCGTATTCTGGAAGCCAAAATCTTCCAACAACAAACTTATCTCTCCTGCCTGGGGCTACTACGTCTGGCCGACAAATACTCGCACGAACGCCTCGAACACGCCTGTCTTCGGGCGCTTCGCGCGCACAAAGCGACCTACGGAATGGTAACCAATATCCTCCGGCATAACCTCGATCAACTGGAAATACGCTCCGATCCCAACAACCACATCTCTGAAACACCGACCCACCATCAAAACCTGCGCGGCCCGGAGGCCTTCCGGTAAAAACCTGCGCAATACTGCTCTACGCAAAATCAAGCACTCATTCACCCACTAAATATTGTCTATCAATGAACTATCAAGCTACCGTGGAGCAACTCCACCAACTTCGACTCGATGGTATGGCCCATGCCTATGCCGCCACACTTCAACTCCCAACCCAACAACAACCCCATGCACACGAACTGCTCGCAACGCTCACCGAGGCCGAAACGCACCACCGACAACATCGAAAAAGTCAACTCTACCTCTCCTTATCCAAACTCCGGTTCGATGCCGTATTGCCAGAGGTACATTGCTCCGCTGACCGTAATCTCAGCGCCGAACAAATCGCCCTGCTCGCTTCCTGCAACTTCATCCGGCAGCCCCAAAATCTACTCATCACAGGTGCCACCGGTTGCGGCAAATCTTTCCTCGCATGCGCCCTTGGCCGACATGCCTGCCAAATGGGATACAAAACCCTTTACCTGAACATGAACCGATTCATCGAAAAAATCGCTGCCGCCAAACTCGACGGTTCTTATGTCAAAGTCCTCAACCAAATCGAAAAAATCCCCCTGCTCATCCTCGACGACTTCGGGCTCCAACCACTCGATCAGAACCTGCGACTTGCCCTGCTCCAAATCCTCGAAGACAGATACGCTAAACGTCCCATCGTTGTAGCTTCCCAGTTACCTGTCGCAGACTGGTATAATTACCTCGGTGAACCAACGCTCGCCGATGCTATCCTGGACCGCTTAACAGCCAATGCTAGCCGTATTGAGTTAAAAGGAAATTCAATGCGTCAATTAGCCAAATATTAACCCTATTTTTACACCCTCTTTGACAGGCAGCTCAGGGTGGTTAAGTTTGGAGCGAAACGGGTGGTCAAGTTTGGGCGAAATAAACACATTCGTTGCCTGAAAACTAAGCAGAAGGTTGCCACTAATTTTCAAACCTTCAAAGGAGCGCAGCACTATGCACGCATTCAATCT
>JBJTKU010000158.1:0-4583 GCA_046096605.1 Candidatus Planktophila sp.
AGGATTCGCTAGTGAGCGAATATCATTAATTACATCCTTTGCAGTTGCCATGAATGGATTTTAGTTTCCATTATGGCTCTTTCTACAAATTGGGAGTACCACCCACAGGTTGAAATTATTTTCCTACGAAAGCTGCTTTCCTGGCAAACTAAAGCCAATTATTGGAGTTGTCTGCCATACCCTCTAAAATGGGAGATGAGCCAAGAGCGGACATATCTTCAAAATGGGTATTTGAAAGGTTTAAAGGTTTGATAACCCGAAACCCTCACCGCCCACCAGTTCGACGATCTTCGTCATAAACAAATACATACAAGCTCTTAAGAATCGCGAGGAGGCGTCATGAAAGCCACACTCAGCGACCAGCGTGCCATCCTAGATATCCAGAATTTTGATTTCACGCATGAAACTCTGACAAATAAGGCAGCAAATCTTCCTGAAATTGCCGCGATCAATTCCCTGACTATCAAATCTCACAATGCTCGCGATCTTCGTATTGCTGCGGAGACTGAATACAGTGATGTCAAGCGCGAATTGGCCCGAGCAGAGGGAGACGTCGAGCAGATTGTTACTCGGATTAATCGCGATGAGGCTCGACTAGCATCAGGTACTGGTGCCCCAAAGGAGCTCGAAAAGCTTCAGCACGAATTACTTTCGCTCAATAGCCGTCGCGAAGAACTTGAAGAGATTGAGCTTGAAATTATGATGCGCATCGATGGCATCAAGACTCGAATTTCCGAACTTGAAGAGCAAGAGCGTGTGCTTGGAAACGAGATCACCGAACTTGAGATCAAGAAGGCTAACGCGCTTGCCGTCATCAATGCAGACCTTGAAGCTAATGTTGCCGATCGCGCATCAGTTGTTTCTTCAGTGAGCCCAGAGTTACTAGCCCTGTACGAAAAGATACGCCAGGCAAATAATGGCACGGGTGCTGCAGCTCTAGTAGGCAACCAGTGCAAAGGTTGTAATCTGGCCATTAACACCATTGAGCTGCAACGTATTGCTAGCCTTGCAGAAGATGAAGTAGTTCGCTGCGAGGAGTGTCGCTGTATCTTGGTGCGTGGACTTTAAATCATGGCGCGAATATTTAGACTCACTGCAGATGGCGGTTCACGAGGAAATCCAGGTCCAGCAGGGTTTGGCGCAGTCGTAAGTGAAAATGGAAAGATTGTTGCAGAGCTATTTGATGTCATCGGAATTGCCACCAATAACGTAGCCGAATACAGCGGATTACTCGCCGGGCTTACACATATACATTCGCTAGATCCAACTGCTGAAGTGCTTGTTGCAATGGATTCAAAGCTTGTCGTCGAACAGATGTCAGGCCGTTGGCAGATAAAGCATGCAGATATGCGTGAATTAGCCAAGAAGTGCCGCGATGCTCACCCAGCATCACTTGTTACTTACTCTTGGATTCCACGCGATGAGAACTCGCATGCAGATCGCCTCGCCAATAAGGCACTTGATGGTGGCCAGGCAAACGAACCTGCAGTAGTTGCTCAAGAGAACTACCTCACAGATCGTCTTCGCAGTAATGAAGATCCAACGATGATCTACTTCGTACGCCACGGTGAAACTATCTTGACTCCGCTGCGTAAATTTTCAGGAACAGGTCCACTTAATCCAGAGCTGACGGAAGAGGGATTGGCGCAGGCGGCGATGGTTGCCAAGGAGATAGCAAAAATTAAGCCAGATGTTCTGATTGCATCCCCATTGCAACGAACTCGACAAACTGCAGAGGCGATTTCGGCAACAACAGGATTACCCATTATCTTTGATGAGATTTGGTACGAGCTCTCATTTGGTTCATGGGATGGGCTCACCAATGATGAGGTGCGCGAAAAGTTTCCAGATGAATATAAGGCGTGGCTCAACTCTTCATCTTATGCACCAGGCGGAGGAGAGTCTTACGACCAAGCTCGAATCCGTGTAGAGGCTGCTATGGAAAAGTTACTCGCCGAATATCCAGGTGAGAAAGTCTGTGTGATAACACATAACGGTGTTATCAAGAGCGCAGTAAGTGTTGCGCTAGATGCACCTAACGACGCTATATTCCATATGGATGCAACACCTTGCTCAATTACGACGATTTCAATGTGGCCTTCAGATGGATTACGAGCACTGCGCAGTTTCTCCGAGAGTGGCCATTTTCGCTAAATAGCAGCGGCGTGACCTTCGCAACGTGGATCTGAACCAAATGCGAATGTTCCATTAGGTAGTACTTCCATCAATTGTGAAGAAGATCCATGGCCCCAAGCTGCTAACTCGTTCACTTCGTGGCCCTTTTCCTTTAATTCATTGATGACAGCGGTAGGCACACGATTTTCTATCTGAAGAACACCTTTGCCTGATTCTTCTGCAGAGCTCTCGCCTGGTGCGTTCAAATGCTGCCAATGTGGTGCCTCGATAGCCTGCTGCACATTGAGTTTGAGATCAATAACATTGGTGATGAGTTGCAGATTAGTCTGCACTTGAATATTTGCACCAGGGGTTCCGCCGACGAGATAGAGCGAACCATCAGGACGGGTTGCCGTAAATGCATTCAAGGTATGAGCAGGACGTTTCCCTGGAGCGATCAGATTAGGAGACTTCGGATCAAGAGAGAAACCAGTCAAGCGGTTGTTAAGAATAATTCCTGTCTCTGGAATCACCCACGAACTTCCAAAGCCGTGGAAGACCGATTGAATCCATGAAACCGCATTACCTTCAGAATCTGCCACTAAGAAATATGTTGTATCGCTACCTTCGGCAACAGCTGCAGTATCTGTGGAAGCGCTCTCCATTGCGATGTGGCTAACTCGGCGATCGATATTTTCTCTAGACAAGATCTTCGCAGTATTTACTTCAATGAATTCAGGATCACCAAGGATTGAATTGCGATCGGCAAATCCAGCCTTCTTTGATTCGACACCGACATGGATGCGATCGGCTTCACTGAGGGATGCAAAATCAAATCGCTCAGTAATCAAAAGCTCTTCCATCAGGATCATTCCCTGAGTAGGGGGAGGCTGACCGTAAATTGTTATATCTCGGTATTTAATCGAGAGAGGATCAAGGACGCGAGTTGTATGAGCTTTGATGTCCTCTTTGTTAAACCAACCATCGGAACCTCGAACTAGTTGATCGGCTATACGGCCTTCATAGAATGCAGCACGCCCGCCTGCGGAAATTTCTCGTAGTGATCGAGCTAGATCCTTTTGTATAACGAGATCACCAACCTTCACGGTGACATCTATTCCCATGTCAGTAAATATCTGAGTATCTGGTGCGATCGCGAGATGTCCTTCAATACGCCGTACAAATCCTGCGTTTGCAGGGAAGCCATTTTCTGCATAATCAATCGCCTGCTCAAGCAATCGTGCAATTGGCAATTTTCCATAACGTGAATGTGCTTCAAACCAAGTAGAAACTAGACCCGGAACAGTCCCTGACTTGTACCCATGCAAGGGAAAACCCGATGCATATGCCTCAGGATTTGCGGCGTGTGGAGCTTCTCCACTGCCATTGAATGCGAGATTCGTTTTAGTTGCTGCATGATGTGTGACTAAAAATGCATCTCCGCCTAAGTGAGATGCACCAGGTTCAACAACACAGATGACAGCGCTCAGCGCTATGGCGGCATCAATAAAGGAGCCACCCTCTTTGAGTATCGCGATAGCTGCACTGACTGCTAAAGGCTGACTTGCCGCTGCTCCACCTTTGCGCGAATAAACAACGCTCCTACCTGTCTGCATTGGCGAACTCTCGCCTAGATTTGCCTCGATTACAAGAATAATTAATAGGCAAGTATTCTTAACCTTGAAGAGTCGCCCGGATCACCGCGTTGCCGTAAGACACCGAGGAAAGTCCGGACTCCAAAGAGCGAAGTGGTGGGTAACGCCCACCCGGAGCAATCCGCGGGAATAGTGCCACAGAAAATTACCGCCAATGAAAATTGGTAAGGGTGAAAAGGTGCGTGTAAGAGACCACCGCATCTGCAGTGATGTAGATGGCAAGGTAAACCCCACTTGGAGCAAGACCAGACAGGTAGCGTTAAGTGCTGCTCGCACGAGTTATCGGGTAGGTTGCTTGAATCTGTTAGCAATAACAGATCTAGATGGATGGTGATCCCTCGCAAGAGGACAGGATCCGGCTTATAGGGCGACTCTTCTCTCGGCAGTCCAAGATTGCGGATGACTCGCAATGGCCAAAAAATCTCCTAAAGCAACCATACTTGCTGAGTTAAGTCGCCAGATCAATAATAAGTTGCGTCTCTAGACTAATGATGTTTTCTCTTAGTGATAGTGATTTCGCGGATAGCTAGGAATAATGGAAAAGTGAAGGCCAAAGCAACCAAGAAAGAAAGTGGAATAAGAATCCAAGTCCATAGTAACTTCATGCGCCTACCTTCTACCGCAATAAACAGACTCCCCATGAGCGCAACCACGATGATGTCAACTGCAGCTGACGAACTCGCTGGATTGGCAAACCAAGCCTCTAAATACGACATTTCTGAATTGAGTGCAAAAAACTCAAAATTGAAGTACCAGGTTCCAACCAAACCAACTATCGCTAGCATCAGATAGAGTGAAATCAGAATAATTCTT
>JBJTKU010000159.1:0-4147 GCA_046096605.1 Candidatus Planktophila sp.
ACCTTTTGAATACGCGCACGAAGTTGTCTTTAACCACGATGGTCGCCCCTTCATGAATTACTACTCACGTTCTGCATCATCTCTGATGTCAGTCGACTCGCACCAGCAACCATCAAAGGATGTGTGCGACATGCATCGATGACACTTTGGTGAATCGGATCTGTCGAGATTGTAATTGCACGGATTGCGCGAGCAAGACCTGCAACAGTAAGTAAGAAAAGTGGTGCACCACATCCATCGGTACTTGTGAGAGCAATGCTCTCACCAGCTAATTGCTCGAGTTCTGATTTGCACGCAACCTGCAAAGGATGTGTTGGGTCAAGATAATTTTTGATAGACCAACCATTCTTCACGCACGTCAAAAGCATCGCAGCATGCTTACCGCTGCAATTCATTGTGATGCGGGTAGCCTCTTTATCGCCCCACTCTTTTCTTTCAGCTTCTCCAAGCGGGCGATCAAAAGAACATTGCAGTGCGCTTTCATCTAAGCTGGCCAACCCCAAAATTTCTCGCACGCCACCAAGGTGCATCGCAGCACCTGAATGACTTGAAGCAGCTAGCGCCAATAAACGTGGTTCAAGATCTAGTCCGTTACGGACCATGGCAGATGCCTGGATGGATTTAATTGTCGAACGCGGAAATACCAGCGCATCGGCGTCACCTAGTTGGCGATGAATGCTCCCATCAGAATTAAGCGCCAACAAATATCCGCGGTGTGTAGATTCCACAATTCCATCGCGCACATATTCAGCTAGTAGTGCATCTGTACTCATTCGCTCTGCCGTTCTAGTGAGGACCAAATATGTGCTTGAAGTTCTTGCCCCTCTGCCGCCATGTCATATGCGAAGAAGAGCTCGCCCGCGACCAGCCCATATAAACGCACTCCTGCTGTCACAATCTTGGCACTCGGTGCTGAATATCCTTGATCTAAGACAAGTTGAATCTTTGGCCCATCAAATTGGCCAACCCAACCTTCTGCGATTCCCGTTGAATGTGTAATAACTACTTCCAGAACGTTATTTGGCTTCACACGCCAGAAACCGGTTTCGGATGCACCGGGGCGAAGAATGTCGCCCTTGTCATCGATGATCCACGAACGTGAGTAGTAATTCATGAAGGGGCGACCATCGTGGTTAAAGACAACTTCGTGCGCGTATTCAAAAGGTTCAATCGTTGGATACTCACCACGACCTTTTCCACGCCATGTTCCAATCATCCATGCGAGTGGATTGAGATCAGGGTGCAGCCCTTCGGGAATTGTGAAGGCCATTAGAGCCTGCCTCTCTTATAGGTACGAGGATTCTGTGCCTGCGATGGGCGGTAAGAACGTAAACCGAGAAATATAAAGGCGATTGCAGCAAGTGCTGAAACGATGCCAAGGGCTGCCACGGTAATTGTCACCATGCCGCAATCCTACGCCATAGCCTTCTAAATATTTTAGGGCTTCGAAACCTTCTTATAGCCCGAAGGGCAAACAGGTTTCAATGCTGTCACGGTCTTGCGAGTCTTCCCCTTAACACAAGTAATGGAGACATTTTTAGGCTGAATCAGCTCTTGCCAATTATCGCTATATCCAACTGATTTAACCGAATCGCTGGAATTTTTTGAACTTTTTCGGGCTACTTCAACTCTTGGAGATGAATAATGAAATCCAGATGCGTAAATTTCAACTACTTCTTTTTGCATCTTAATATTTGTTACGGCCACCTGTGGTGACCCTGCTTGATCAAGAATGGAAACTTTTAATTCTGCTGCAGTGCTTAGGGTGTTACCTGGAAATCTACAATCAAGCCAGGCTTTATGAAAAATCACTTGGAAAAAGCCCTTATTGAGAGTTCCCAGAGGAGTGAGATGAGGCCCGTAAATATTAAAGACCAATGTCTCTTTCTGATAATCCCAATATGGTTGCCCTGCTAAAGGAGCGTTGATCATCGTCGCGGTAAATCCTTTATCGGCACAGCTCGGATCCCAAAATGACTCTGAAAGATCTTTCCCCGCATGATCAACGACAAAATATAGGGTGGGATTGAAGAAATCTGTTTTCATCCCTTCGTTTCCAGGCTTAACGGATTCGGTGAGATTTTTCTGGTCAGCAAATGCAGCAGAGAGATGCTCAGAGCCCGTAAATCTCCAAAGAGTGCCGCCGGTTATCTTCTTGTAGTTGAGTTGGTAATTTGCCGCAGAGCCACCAGAGCCGACAGGCTTTAACCAACTAGTTCTTGCATATAGATGAAATACATCGCCAGGATCAAATGCAGGAGTCAATAGACATGTTGAGATTGTGACTCCATCACAATCAACTTTCGAAAATGGAGGATCCGTAGGCAAAAGAACGCGGTCTAAAAGAATCCACAAAACGCCCCACCGTTTGCCTTGTTGCACGCCCCAACCTGTAGCATCAGGCAGATAAGTCGGAGTTTGCAACGTTGAGTAGACGCCTACGCGGTGTAGAGGTCCACTCTTTTTCCCACCTCTAAATTCGAAAAATAACTTGCTCGGTTGATTTATCTGTCCTTGATAACCTGGCAAATTTTCTTGTATGGCTTCAACTAATTTAGCTTCTTCGAAAGTGCCATCGGCATGTTCAACTACTAATTTTTCAATGCAATCAAGCTGTGCAGCAAATGTGCAAGGGACAAGTCCACCAATGACTGGCTCTGTCTCTGGAACAGATTGGCGCTTGGCATCCGAGGCAAAGCTGGGATTAATGAACCCAATGACCAGAGAGAGCGCAATCGTTAATATCGCTACTGCGTAGTTACTTTGACTTCGTCGCATGACATCTCCACCGTGAGGGTAGAGATAATTTATTCGAGATGACTGGTTATGATCATGCAGGAACGATGACTTGTTGCGATGCGCTTACTCCGCCAACTGTAAGAACTGCCTCAATAGGTGTCGTGCGCTTAATAACAGCAAGGGCGATCGGCCCTAATTCGTGATGGCGAGCCACGGTTCCGAGGAATCCAACGACGACGCCATCGTTTTCAACCGGTGTTCCAGAATTAGGCATCACAACTGCACTGCCATCAAGGTGCAACATCACAAGGCGACGTGGTGGGTTTCCAAGATTAAATACCTTTGCAACAGTCTCTTGTCCGCGATAGCAACCCTTATTCATATGAACTGCCCCACCCAAGACCCCAAGTTCATTGGGGATTGATTTGTGATCAGTATCAAATCCAATTCGAGGACGGCCTGCAGCAACGCGCAAGGCATCAAGTGCCCAAGTTCCAACCTGCATTGCAGATGCGCTAAAGGCCTTTTTCATCTCTTCTAATTCATTGCGTGGAACAAGTGCATAAGGCCCGCCAAGTTCGGTAGGCAGACCAGGTGCGCGCAAGACAACGTAATCAGCACTGGCATCGGTGACAACAACTTGTCGAGTGAAGATCATCTTTGTTAAGTAAGCCATCAAACCATCAAGATAATCAGGTGCAACTACAGCCCATGATGTTGCACCGTCATCGACGAGAAGAAATTGAAATTCAACATGGCCACGCGGATCAAGAACCATGACATCAACCCAAAATCCCGGAGCAAGTGCAGATAAATGCTGCGTAGTGATGTCATGTAACCACGTCAGGCGATCAACGCCTGCAATCGAAATTACTTTCAAATGTGAGAGATCTGCCCACGCATCTCCGGATTCGAGCGCGCGCTGTTCTTTAAAGGGTTCGCCAAAATGCCAGATGGCCCCTTGATCTGGGCCTTCTTCAACAAATACAGCGGTCATACATGCAAGTGTAGAACTACTTATCTACACATGCAGCACAGGTGCCATAGATCGCAAAGTGCGTGACATCTGTCTTAAAGCCGTAATCATCGGCCAAATTCTGAACAAAGTTTGCTGCAGCTTCAATCGGTGCATCACCAACTGAACCGCAGGTTCCGCAGACAAGGTGAAGGTGTGTTAATTCTTCAGCCGCATGATACGTCGCACCGCCATGCCCCAAGTGTGTGTGCTGAACAAGGCCAACGTTTTCAAGCGTTTCCAAGTTGCGATAGACAGTTGAAAGGTTGATTCCCGGATGCGTCTGGCGCACTTTTTCGGCAACTTCTTCTGGTGTTGCATGCCCAAGTGCACGCACGGCAGAGAGCACCAACTCACGCTGTGGAGTAAGTCGTAAACCTTTGTCGCGAAGTT
>JBJTKU010000160.1:0-4296 GCA_046096605.1 Candidatus Planktophila sp.
TTCAACGATCTTTGCGCCAGTTGCTTCATCGCCAGAAAGCTTCAACTTATCGAATGCTTTCTTTGATGCTTGTAGTAGCGCAACGCCACCACCAGAAACAATTCCTTCTTCGACTGCAGCTTTTGCGTTACGGACTGCATCTTCGATGCGGTGCTTACGCTCTTTGAGTTCAACTTCGGTTGCAGCCCCTGCCTTGATGACAGCAACTCCGCCTGCCAGCTTTGCAAGACGCTCTTGTAGCTTCTCGCGATCGTAATCTGAATCTGACTTTTCAATCTCAGCGCGAATCTGTGAAACGCGGCCCTTGATCTGTGCCTCGTCTCCTGAACCTTCAACGATTGTGGTCTCTTCCTTAGAGACTACGACCTTGCGAGCGCGGCCTAGAAGTTCGATTCCTGCTGTCTCTAGCTTGAGACCGACTTCTTCTGAAATAACAGTGGCACCTGTAAGGATTGCAATGTCTTGAAGCATCGCTTTGCGACGATCACCAAAACCTGGAGCCTTAACCGCTACTGAGCGGAATGTTCCCTTGATCTTGTTAACAACCAATGTAGCAAGTGCTTCGCCTTCAACATCTTCTGCGATGATCGCAATTGGCTTACCAGCTTGCATAACCTTCTCAAGAAGTGGAACGAGATCTTTGATATTTGCAATCTTTGAGTTTGCAATCAAGATATATGGATCTTCAAGAACTGCTTCCATGCGATCTGTATCTGTTACAAAGTATGGAGAGATGTAGCCCTTATCAAAGCGCATACCTTCGGTGAGCTCGAGCTCGAGACCAAATGTATTTGACTCTTCAACGGTGATAACGCCTTCCTTGCCGACCTTATCCATCGCCTCCGCAATCATCTCGCCGATTGTTGTATCAGCTGCAGAGATCGATGCTGTTGCTGCGATCTGCTCTTTGGTCTCAACGTTCTTTGACATTGATGCAAGCTCAGCAACGATGGCATCTACTGCCTTTTCGATACCGCGCTTGAGCGCCATTGGGTTTGATCCAGCTGCAACGTTGCGAAGTCCTTCGCGAACAAGTGCCTGAGCTAAAACGGTCGCTGTTGTTGTTCCATCGCCTGCGACATCATCTGTCTTCTTGGCAACTTCCTTAACCAACTCTGCGCCGATCTTCTCCCATGGGTCATCGAGTTCAATGTCCTTGGCAATCGAAACGCCATCGTTGGTAATTGTTGGGGCGCCCCACTTCTTCTCGAGCACGACGTTACGTCCGCGAGGTCCGAGGGTTACCTTGACTGCATCAGCTAGTACGTTCATTCCGCGCTCTAATCCGCGACGGGCTTCTTCGTTAAAGGCACTCTGCTTTGCCATGGATAGTGCTCCTTCGTGCGTGATAGTTCATGAGGGGCCGACTTATCACTCTCGACCCGTGAGTGCTAACGCCAAATCTACGGCCCTTTATTCCGGGGCGCAAAACGAGAGGGATTTAGCGGGTGGTGCGGGCTGCTGTTCGGGCATCGCGCAGGCGGCGAAGGCGCTTGACCAACATTGGGCAGGCCTCGAGGGCATCTTGGCGATCGATTAGATCATTGAGAATTTGATAGTAACGGGGGGCGCTCAGGTCGAAGAGCTCCTTGATTGCGCTCTCTTTCGCCCCGGCAAAGCGCCACCAGCTGCGTTCGAATTCGAGGATGCGGAATTCGAGGTCAGTCAGAGTCAAAGAAGAATTGGTGGCGCTGGTATTCATCGCGCTCTGATTGTTCTCTAGGGCTGACATGAAGGAAATCTTAATAGAAGAATTGTCGAAACTGTGGGATTTACAGGGTGGCAAGAATGGTCTTGATATCTGCAATCGTCGTCCACGGATTGACTATTGCAAAGCGAAGAATCGGTTGACCAAGATGAGATGAAGGTGTCACAAATCCAATCTGGGCTTCAAGTAATTGATCACTCCATTTTTGGTATTGATTCTTATCCCAACCTTTGCGGGTAAAGGCAACGATCGATAATTCTGGTTCGCGCAAAAGTTCAAGATTGGGGTGTGCCTTAATTAATTCGGCAGCATCTTTGGCAACACGTAGTGAATCTTCGACTGCATCGCGATATGCATCGGTTCCGGCTGCTGCAAGTGAGAACCAGAATGGCAGACCTCGTGTACGTCGAGTTAATTGGATTGCATAATCTGATGGATTCCACGATCCGTCATGTAGTGCATCAAGATAAGAAGCCTGTTGTGTATGTGTAATTCGTGCAATCTCTGGGTTGCGATAAACCAATGCGCAGGCATCATATGGAGCAAAGAGCCACTTATGTGGATCGACGATAAATGAATCGCAAAGTTCAACGCCATCAAACATTGGGCGAACAGATGGTGCGCATAAACCGGCAAGACCATATGCACCATCTACATGGAACCAGATGTTGCGATCATGAGCGGCCTTTGCCGCACCTTTGAGATCATCGATGACGCCAAGATTGGTTGTTCCAGCTGTTGCAACAACTGCGCAGACTCGCGCATCACTTGCAGCATGAAAGGCATCGATTGCAGCAGCGATATCTTCGCCATGAATGCGTAAATCCTCACGTGGTTCAATCGTCACCAGCTCAACATCCATAATTTGCGCTGCAGATGCCACGGATGAATGGGCTTCGGCGCTACAGGCAATTGCCCAGCGCTTTACATCAGGAAACTTCGCACGTGCATCTGCACGCGCTGTCACAAGTGCAGAAAGATTTCCAATTGTTCCGCCTTGCACGAAGACTCCGCCAGCACTTTCAGGTAGCCCTGCTAAATCAGAGAGCCAACGCAGCGCTTGGTTTTCGGCAAAGACTGCACCGGCTCCTTCCTGCCACGATCCGCCGTAGAGTGCGCTTGCTGCAACGACAAGATCGAAGAGGCTTGCATATTCACTTGGTGCAGATGGAATGTATGCCAAATAGCGTGGATGATCAGTTGAGATACATGCCTTTGCCAAGACTTCTGTAAATACTACGAGGGCAGCACGCCCCCCTAAACCACGGGCTGTAATCGTATTTCCAACTTCTGCAAATAAATCAGCTGCAGTTCGCGGACCATCTAGGGGTGGATCTGACTTAAGTCGTTCGAGGCTATAAGCCAATATCTCACTGGCCAAATCCTCAACTTCGGGTGTGAACTTATGCATTAGCTGCGACTCTGCCTCTTTGCACTCTTAATGATGTTTCGGATCATTGTAGGAAATACAAAGATGTGAAAAGGCAGTACTGCATACCAATATAACTGTCCACCTAATCCCCGTGGTGCAAATTGCGCTTCTTGTCGCAGAACCGTCTTGCCATCTTCTACATAAACTTGAAATTCCAGCCATGCCTTACCCGGCAAAATCATTTCGGCATAGAGACGTAATGTCGAACCTTTCGTTAACTCTTCTACGCGCCAAAAATCAACGCTATCGCCAAGACGTAGATGTTCTGGATCACGACGTCCACGACGAAGACCGACGCCGCCTAACATACGATCGAGTAGCCCGCGTAAATACCAGAGCCAACCTGCACCAAACCATCCGTTATCGCCACCGATACGTTCTATCTGTTGCCAGATTAATTCGGCAGGAACATCAGTGGTGCTGATGCGAAGATCACGCAACATCATCTCGCCTGCCCAATCTGGATCTCCCTGGGCTTTCTGCCAAGGAGCAGTAGGGAAGGCAGCATCTGACCAACGCGTATCAACGCTATGTTCGGCTGTGCGTGTGAGTGCCAACCCAATAGCTTCTTCCACTGTAAGTAGACCTTCTGCAGGTTTTGGAATCAGTGCATCAATTGTTTTATTGGGATCGGCCACTACTTCGCTAATAAGTGATTCGACAAGAGGTTTGGCAAGAGAGATTGGGACGGGTGTGACAAAACCGATCCACAGACTAGAAAGTTTTGGTGTCAAGACAGGTACTTGAATTATCAGGCGTTTGCGAAGACCCGATAGCTGCGCAAACTTCTGCATCATTTCCGCATACGAAAGCACTTGTGGCCCACCGATATCACAGACCTTCTTTACAGGTGTAGATAGTTGGGCGCATTGACGCAGGTAATACAAGACGTCTCGAATACTTATTGGTTGAGTGCGGTTAGAGACCCATTTTGGAGTTGTCATAATCGGCAGACGATGTGTCAAATGACGTAACATCTCAAAAGATGCTGATCCACTTCCAATAATGATTCCAGCACGCAGTTCTAATACTGGAACCGTACCTGCACCAAGAATTGCACCGGTATTCATACGCGAAGCTAAGTGTTTACTTCGATTCTCATCGTTTGCGATTCCACCTAAATAAATAATCTGTGAAACTCCACAATGCGCACTTG
>JBJTKU010000161.1:0-12865 GCA_046096605.1 Candidatus Planktophila sp.
TCTTCGGCGGCAAGCATCGAGAGAATATATTCACGCTCTTCTTCATCCCGGTCCGGATGTTGAGAATTGAACTCTTTCGTGGCGGCAAAGAAGGTATGTACTGCGAGTGCTCTCTCGTCGAGTAGCGTTGAAAGCTCATCAACGGTTGTACCCACATAGCTACGCATGTGTATAAGAGTACAAGGTTGCTAAGAATTTTTTAAATCTTGAAAATTATCCACTGGCTATGAGATCGCGTACTAGTGACATTAACTCCTTGCGCAAGGCTCCCCTGGGATTGCTCTCCATCAGAATCGATCGATCACTCTCAGCAGCCTTCACGCCGCGAAGGTCCGAGGGTAGTACTCGAATTGCGTGAGGATGACTTGCTGAGACTGTAGTGAGAAACTTCTCCTCTTGCTGATCGCCCTTCTTTCCACTATCTCGTTGATTGAGGAGATAGGTGATTTTTGGATGAATCTCTTGTTCGGTGAGAGATTGCACAATCCTTACTAATGAGAGTTCGCTGATCTTTGCCGGGGTACTCAGTACCCAGAGGTGATCTGAATTCTGCAGAATCCAATTCTGTAGAAGTTCATCCCAGCGTCGATGTAACCGCTCCTCCAGAAAGGTTGCGAATCTGCCACTATCGAAGACGATCCAATCAACCTGTTGGCTGTACTCAGAGATAATCTCATCGATATTTGGAGCGCTCATTTCAGTTATCTCATACAGATCGATAAGAGAATTAAGTGAACGTGGTCTCTCTTGATTGATATTTCTTTCACCCAAGAAGGTGGCTAGTGCAGGCTGACGATGATGAGCATCGATGAGCAGGACTTTCTTACCCAAAAGTGTGAGCTCGATGGAGAGATTTAGTGCCACAATTGATACGCCATCACCGCCCTTTGACCCAGAAATTGTCACGATTTTTGATCGCCTGGTCTTGCTAGTGACTCTTCGCATCATGGGTGCGCGTCCTGGCGATCTAATTATCGATAGTAGTTCGATTGCATCCTGAGGCTTAGGTAACTCAGCTCCACTCAGTTCATGTACCTCACCTTGAAAGCCGACTGCCCGATCTATATACGGTGCAAGGGATTGCAAGAATTGAGAGTCTAACCCTGCAATATCAGAAGAGTAGATAAGAATTGGTTTTACTTCATGGTTAGCAACAAGAAAAGTGTGAAGAGATTTTCCATCTAGCGCTCGATAGAGCACGCTCCACCCTTGTCCAAATAAAGTGCGTGCTACAAAGCCTTCAAAATCAGGATCTGCGATTGCGGTAACAACATGTAATTCAGCCATTTGAGCGGACCACAACCAATCGCCCATTTGAAGTGCCAGCGAGGAGTCTGATCACCTGTGAATTATCAACGGAGACTGTTATGGCCAATCCATTTCCGAAATTTGCACTCTTTCTATCAATAGATCGGAGAAAGATTCCCGTAAGTAACATTTCCGGCGTACCCAAACTCTGGTTATCTGGAGGCTCTGGAACCCAATAGAGAGTGATCGGCTCACCTATTTGAATATTTGCAGGAATATCTGAAGGTGAAATATTCAGTGGCACTTGCTCTGCATCAAAAGATGATGTCTCCTCTGATACACCAGAGAGTGGAATTAATTCACCTTCACCGATAAAGACTCGACTGGTTAAGCCTATGGGTGAAATCTCTTCTGCAAGATAGAGATCTCTGTTATCGGCAAGGTAGGCGCTGGTAAGTTGAAAATCATCTGAAGTAAGAATTGATCCTGGGGCAATTGGATGGGTGCTGACCCAATATTGAGAGCTTTTATCAGAGAGGGCGGCAAAGAGAAATGATGAGAGCAGCGCAGCGAGAAAAAGAGTTGCTGCAACAATTACACGTGGTGACTTAAGCGAAAGTTGAGAATTTCCAGTTGATGACATGAGGGTGGAGCAAACGCGAGTTTTCAGGACAGTGCACTGGACTATCCACAGTCATCCTTAAGGATGAGATTTTTTCATCCTCTGAGTTGATCACTGAGGCACTTTGACGAGAAATGCTCGCGCCATGACTACCCACACTCACCTCGAATACAAGCTCACTTCAAGTACCGCCTCACCCGACCTCTGGAGCCATCCAATTCTTGATCTCTACCCCGATTCACATAAACCAAAAATCTGCGAACCTCTCCCCGTTCAAAAGGCAAAGCTCTATCTCGTTCCATCGCATTTCGGTGAAGATTTTGAGAGCGATGATTTTCCTGAACCTACCTCCGCCAGTGAACTCCCCGAACTACACACCTGGACTATGACTTTTGTTGTAGCTCTTCTTGAGATTTGGGCAGGACGCCGTCAACCAGCTCAATTGATGTCTCGCTGCCATCGAGTTATTTATGGTGAACTCGTGAGAAAGACTGGCTCACAAAAAGAGGTAGGGAGAATCAGATCGATCCATCAAAGTGAACCCCTTGATGGAATTTGTGAATCAACTATCACTGTTAGATTCGGAGATAGATTGCGTGCGCTTGTAATCCGCTTTGAAGGTGTCGACGGTCGTTGGCTCTGTACAGAGCTTGATCTGATTTAAAAGATTAAGCGGCGCCGTGGCAACGCTTGTACTTCTTACCGGATCCACAAGGGCATGGAGCATTACGCGTGACTTCGCGCTTTGTCACCACACCAGACTCATCTGCTGCAGAGTATGAAAGTGCGCTCACCTCGGCAGGTTTTGCCTCGATAGAAGGTGCGGAGACTTTCCTGCCATCTTCAACATTGACCTGCACATTAAAGACAAGACTTGCTAGTTCTTCCTTTATTGCGTCCATCATTGCAGAGAAAAGCTCGTATCCTTCGCGCTGATATTCAACCAATGGATCGCGTTGTGCCATCGCACGCAGACCAATACCTTCTTGGAGATAATCCATCTCATACAAGTGCTCACGCCACTTGCGATCGAGGACTGAGAGTAGAACCTTTCGCTCGAGTTCACGCATAACTTCCGATCCCAGTTCTGCCTCACGCTTAGCGTAAGCTGCTTGAGCATCTTCAAGGATTCGCGCTGATAGGAACTGAGAATCCAGTCCGTCAATAGAACCAACTTCTGCGATAAGTCCCTCTGTGGTCAACGAAATTGGGTAAATAAGCTTGAGTGCGGCCCATAATTTCTCAAGGTCCCAATCTTCGGCGTAGCCCTCGGCAGTCTCAGCATCAACGTAGGCTTGGATTGTGTCGCTTAAAAACTGTCCCACTTGAGTTGAAATATCTTCACCCTCAAGAACTAAGCGTCGCTCGCTATAGATAACTCCTCGCTGACGGTTCATCACATCGTCATACTTAAGGACGTTCTTACGAATCTCAAAGTTTTGTGCTTCAACTTGCGTCTGCGCTGATTTAATCGCGTTACTCACCATCTTTGATTCGATAGGAGCATCATCCGGTAGACCTGCAGCCGATAAGAATCGCTCAACCATTCCTGAATTAAAGCGGCGCATCAAATCATCTTGAAGCGAGAGATAGAAACGTGACTCTCCTGGATCGCCTTGGCGTCCCGAACGTCCACGGAGCTGATTATCAATTCGACGTGATTCATGGCGTTCGGTACCTAGTACATATAGGCCACCGAGTGCGACGACTTCTTCATGTCCTGCGACAACAGCTGCCTTCTGTTTGGCAAGTTCGCCCGGCCATGCAGCCTCGTATTCGGCGGCGTTATCAACTGGTGAAATTCCTCGTCGCTGTAATTCAAAGTCAGCCATAAACTCTGGGTTTCCGCCGAGCATGATGTCGGTACCACGGCCAGCCATGTTGGTAGCAACAGTCACAGCGCCTTTAACACCTGCGCGAGCAATGATTAGCGCTTCGCGCTCGTGATGCTTTGCGTTAAGAACTTCATGTGGAATTCCATTCTTCTTCAGAACAGCAGAGAGCTCTTCAGACTTCTCAACGCTGACTGTTCCAACCAGTACCGGCTGACCTTTGCGATGACGCTCCACAATATCTTGAGCCACCGCAATGAATTTTCCAGCCTCTGACTTATAGACCAAGTCGGGAGCATCGATACGTTGCATGGGGCGATTAGTTGGAATCGGAACAACACCTAATTTATAAATCTGTTGGAATTCAGCTGCTTCAGTCATCGCAGTTCCTGTCATACCTGAAATTTTTGAGTAGAGACGGAAGTAGTTCTGCAAAGTGATCGTTGCAAGAGTTTGGTTTTCGTCTTTAATTTCAATACGTTCTTTTGCCTCCAAAGCCTGATGGAGTCCATCGCTGTAGCGGCGACCCGAAAGCATGCGGCCAGTATGCTCATCGACAATCAGAAGCTCGCCATTCATTACAACATAATCTTTGTCGCGCTTAAAGAGTTCTTTGGCGCGGATAGAGTTATTGAGATAGCCAATTAAGGTTGTATTTGCAGCCTCGTAGAGATTTTCGATTCCGAGGAGCTGTTCTACTTTGGTTACTCCTGCCTCAAGAACAGCAATTGTTTTCTTCTTCTCATCTACTTCGTAATGGGTATCGCGAGAGAGTTGGATTGCAATATTGGCAAACTCGACGTACCACTTGGTCGCCTTATCGGCAGGTCCGCTAATAATTAACGGTGTGCGAGCTTCGTCGATAAGAATTGAGTCAACTTCGTCAACTACAGCAAAGAAGTGATCTCGTTGTACGCAATCCTCGAGGCTCCATGCCATATTGTCGCGTAGGTAATCAAAACCAAACTCGTTATTTGTGCCGTAGGTAATGTCGCAGTTATATGCCTGACGTCGTTCGGCAGGTGACATGCTGTTAACAATGACGCCAACTGTTAAGCCGAGGAAACGATGTATTCGACCCATCCACTCGCTATCTCGTTCAGCTAAATAATCATTTGTTGTAACTACATGAACGCCTTTGCCGGCAAGTGCATTTAAATATGAAGGTAGGGTTGCAACGAGAGTCTTTCCTTCACCGGTACGCATCTCAGCGATATTGCCCATATGCAAAGCGGCACCACCCATAATTTGAACATCGTAATGACGCTGACCAAGGGTTCGCTTTGCTGCCTCGCGAACAACAGCAAATGCTTCTGGGAGCAGATCATCCAGATCTTCACCTTTAGCAAGACGATCTCTAAATTCTAGAGTCTTTGCTCGAAGGGCTTCATCTGAAAGTGGCACAATCGAAGATTCAAAAGAATTTACTTCTGCAGCAATCTTTGTAAGGTGGCGAAGAATCTTTCCTTCACCTGCGCGCATAATGCGATCAAGAATTGAAGACATCAACAAACCTTTCGAAGACTTTACGCTGAAGATATCTGACGCACCGAGGTTACCCGCTGGGTCACTGGGTATATCGTAGGGGTTTTGCAACGCAAGCAGTAACTGCGCCAATGACCTCATATCCTGCATGAAAAAGCGCCCTAGCGGCCTCTCTGAGGGTTGCCCCAGAGGTCAACAAGTCGTCGACGATAATAACGGGAATATTTTCTTCATCAGCTCGGTTCGCGCAACTAAGTGCCCCGCGCAGATTAATCTCCCGATCATGGGCATTGAGTGCGCTCTGATCTTTCACTTTTCTTTGATGCTGCAAGATTGGTCTTACCTCAACTCGTGGATCTCTAGCTAGCAATTTACTTTGGTCGAATATGAAATCACGTCCCCTTTTACGTGAAGCCGATTTTCTAGATGGAACGGGTACTAGATCTGCTATGCCGATTTCACTATACATATACGAAAGCGAATGCAGCAGAGCTTGAGCAATTAATTGATCAGCATCTTTGAGTGCTGACTCTTTAGATCCAAGTAAGACTTTTTGAGCAACTAAAGAGTAAGCCACCGCCGAGTAGACGGGAACTTCCCTCTCTGAGAGATAGAGCTTGCTCCGGTAAATATGTGGATGCCAGAATGCTCGACATTGTGAACAGATGCGAATACCAAGTCGACGACAACCTAAACAACGAGTGGGAAACAGTAATTCGGAGAGAGCGGTAAGTGATGACACCGACGAGATGATTGCGCTTTAGCGCCCAGACTCCTCAGCAATCGCTCGTTTATGTGGATTAACTGGAAGAGGTCGCCCTGAGATTAGATTTCCAGCGATGCGAGGAAGAGTAAGGACAAAGTTTGCACCGTCGCCGGGAGCTCCCCATGCATCGAGTTCACCGTTGTGCAGTCGCGCATCCTCAAGCGCGATAGAAAGTCCCAACCCCGTTCCGCCACGTGTACGTGCACGAGAAGGGTCTGCACGCCAGAAGCGATCGAAAACTCGAGTCAGAGAGGACGCTTCCATGCCTACGCCGTGATCGCGCACACTCACCGCAACTTCGGTCAACGTTTCGACACATTCAATTTCAATGGGTTTACCATCTGAGTGATCGAGGGCGTTTGATACGAGATTACGAATAATGCGTTCTACACGCCTGAAATCGGCTCGAATGTGTACTGGATCTTTCGGAGCGACCACTGTGATTTGTGAATCTGGAGAATCCAGAATCACTCCCAGGTCGGCAACGCATCTGCGAACAAGGGCGACGAACTCGAAATCCGTTGGCTCAAGCACGGCAACTTCGGCATCGAATCGGCTTACTTCTAGGAGCTCTTGTAGAAGTTTTTCAAAGCGATCGATCTGGGCCAACAAAAGCTCAGCACTTCGTGCAATAACGGGATCAAAATCCTCACGTTGAGCATGAATCACATCTGCTGCCATACGCAAAGTAGTGAGAGGCGTTCTGAGCTCGTGTGAGACATCTGAAACAAATCGCTGCTGCACTTGAGAGAGATTCTCTAATCTACTGATCTGACCCTGGATAGATGCAGCCATCTCATTAAAGGCACTTCCGAGAGTTGCAATCTCATCCTTACTATCAATCTTCAGCCTCTGGGTGAAATCTCCTTGCGTGAAAAGACTAGCTACTCGTGCAGCCTCGCGCACGGGCTTTACTACCTGTCGAACCACAAGCCAAGTGATGAGAGCAATCAGGATAATGAGTACAACACCGGTGAGAAAAAGCGAGTTCTGTACGAGATCTATCGTTGCCTGCTGATTAGCCAATGTAAATACCAGATACATTTCATAACGGCCAGATCCAGGAATTGAAACTCGTTGCCCGACAAAAAGGGCATCAATCGTGGTTCCGTTTCGGTAAGTCAGAGGTGCAAATTGATGTGCCAATTCATTAGTTTTGGAAATTTCAAGTCGCAGCTCTTCTGGAATGGTTGCCGAAAGTAATCCATTAGATGCATAACTGTAATTTGGTTGTTGTCCATTTTTAGCCGCATCCCCTTTGTTAAAGATTTTAAGAAGAATTATCTCGCGCGAACCTTCTGTCGTTCCCAATGTTATTGAGGATGTCACCACCTCTTCTACACCCATTCGAATCATAGGTTGAGATGCCCCTTCAACAAGCAGGAATTGATAACGCGCGTTATAAAAGACAGAACGAGCATCGGCTAAGGAGGACTCTAGATTGAGAGTCTTAATACCGTCAGAGAGCTGTGAGTAAAGTGCTGAACCTGTGAGCCACACGACTCCTAAAGAGAGCAATACAGTTGAAAGAATTACTTTTGCAGCAAGCGATTGGGCGAGAGGCAAACGTTGTGGCCTCATTAGGATGTGCCTACAACTCCGGCTTTATATCCCACACCACGAACAGTCATTACTATCGTTGGATGCTCGGGATCATGCTCAACTTTAGATCGCAAGCGTTGTACATGCACATTGACCAGACGAGTATCTGTCGAATGGCGATATCCCCATACCTCACTGAGTAGAGCATCACGCGTGAAAACGCGGCCTGGCTCTTTTGCTAAAGCTACTAAGAGATCAAATTCGAGGCGAGTAAGAGCGATGATCTTTGATCCGCGCCGAACCTCATGCGCTGTGACATCAATTGCCAAATCACCGATTGTCAGAGAGCCCTTAACGTCTGCATTTGTACGACGAAGGCGCGTGCGAATTCGTGCAATAAGTTCAGAAGGGTGTTTAAAGGGTTTAACCATGTAATCGTCTGCGCCTGCTTCTAGGCCCGCGACAATATCTTGCGTATCTCCTTTTGCGCTAAGCATTACTATCGGCACCATAGATTCGGCACGAATTAATTTACAAACTTCTACTCCATCAAGACCTGGCAGCATGACATCGAGGAGAACGAGATCTGGTGGATTGTTTCTAAAGACATCCATGACCTCGTCTCCACGACTGACTAGATCTACATCGATGCCGGCACCAGTTAAAACGATACCGAGCATCTCCGCAAGATCCTGGTCGTCATCGACGACCATTACTAAGGTCATTAGCTACCGTGCTCCCAAGAGTTCAAGTACATATCTTGAGCTGGTGTAAGAACATCGATTCGCCCACCCATTGAAATCAACTTGAGTGAAGCAACTTCTTTGTCGATATATTCGGGAACCATGTGAACGCCAGGCTTGAGGTTTTTGGCTTCCTTAACAAGGTACTCAGCGGTGAGCGCTTGATCAGAAAATGACATATCCATGACAGATGCTGGGTGGCCCTCTGCGGCTCCTAGGTTTACTAAGCGACCTTCTGCAAGAAGGAGAAGACGGCGACCATCTTCTAGTACGTATTCATCTGTTTGATGACGCATCTTTGAATTCTTCTTCTTAGAATTCTGCTCAAGCCATGCAACATCAATTTCGATATCGAAATGACCTGAGTTAGCCATGATCGCGCCATCCTTCATCACTGCAAAGTGCTCATCGCGAAGGACATCGCGGTTACCTGTAACGGTGATAAAGACATCACCCAACTTTGCTGCATCAAGCATCGGCATCACGCGGAATCCTTGCATCATTGCATCGAGGGCCTTGGTTGGATCGATCTCTGTAACGATCACATCTGCACCCAGACCCTTTGCGCGCTCAGCAACTCCCTTGCCGCAATATCCAAAACCTGCCACTACAACGACTCGACCTGCGAGCAAGAAGTTCGTCGCGCGGAAGACGGCGTCAAGTGTTGACTGACCGGTTCCGTAACGGTTATCGAACATGTGCTTGGTATCGGTGTCGTTAACAGCGATCATTGGGAAAGTCAGAGCGCCATCTTTTGCCATCTGGTTGAGGCGGATGACACCGGTAGTTGTCTCTTCGCAACCACCTGTGATTGATGGAAGAAGTTCGCGACGAGAGGTGTGGAGAGTATTTACGAGATCACAACCATCATCAAAGACTTGATGTGGTTCGATATCAAGAGCTGCGTTGATATGTGAGTAATAGCCATCGCGGTCTACTGCATTGCGAGCAAATACCGAGATTCCATATTCATGAACAAGTGCTGCAGCTGTGTCATCTTGTGTTGACAAAGGATTAGAGGCGCACAGTGCAATCTCGGCTCCGCCTGCCTTAAGCACACGCATCAAGTTGGCAGTCTCAGTGGTGACGTGCATACATGCAGAAATTCGTACTCCTGCGAATGGTTGTGACTTCTCGAAGCGTTCTCTAATTTGAGCCAGTACTGGCATGTTGCGCTCAGCCCACTCAATGCGCTTGCGACCTTCGGCTGCAAGAGATGCATCTGCAATGTCATGCTTTGGTGTTGTTTGTGTGGTTGTCATAACTCTTCTCCTCTACACGGTAGGTGATTTATTGCTTACCTAAGGCGTAGGGCTCTACTTGCTAGGTTGCTGTGGCCCTAAGTTTAGGGGGTAATAAGGTTACTTTCCACCTATGAAGGCTAAGACTTGCGTGCGGACCTTCTCCATCAGAGATTGTGTGTTGGCTTCAACGTTGAGGCGAAGTAGAGGTTCAGTGTTTGAGGCTCGCACGTTAAACCACCAATCCTGACTTTCTACGGTGAGACCATCAAGGTGATCTGTGGTGATTCCATCCATCTGCAAGTAATGTGACTCGATTAACTCCATCACAGCCTTTGCATCACCCACAACAGAGTTAATCTCGCCACTCGAAGAGTAACGCTTATAAGAATTCAATAATTGACTCAAGGTTCCTGATGATTGCGATAGCGCTGCAAGTGCATGAAGTGCTGCCAACATTCCAGAGTCTGCTCGCCAGAAATCTCTAAAGTAGAAATGTCCTGAGTGTTCGCCTCCAAATATCGCGCCAGTGTCGGCCATCATCTTCTTGATATATGAATGTCCAACTCGCGACCGAACAGCGGTACCACCTTTTTCTTCGACAACTTCTTTGACGCTACGAGAGGAAATCAAGTTATAAATAATTGTCGAACCGGGATTACTCGCTAGCGCGCGGTCGGCGATGAGAGCGGTGAGCGCCGATGGATTAACTAAGTCGCCGTTCTCATCTACCAAGAAGCAACGGTCAGCATCGCCATCAAAGGCCAGACCAATATCAGCCTTATTCTTCTTGACTGCCTTCACCAAATCTTGCAAGTTCTTAGGATCAATTGGATTTGCCTCGTGATTGGGGAATGTTCCATCTAGTTCAAAATAGAGCTCAGTGAGCTCGACATTCAATCGTTTAAATACAGCCGGTGCGGTGTATCCAGCCATTCCATTGCCGGCATCGATAACAACTTTGAGTGGGCGCATTGTAGAAAGATCAACGAGTGTCAGAAGGTGATCCACATAATCTTCGAGCATCTCTTGAGTTTTCTCGACACCTACGTTTCTCAATTCCAAAGGTAAACCTTCTGCAACAAATTTTTCTATGGTCAATAAACCTGACTCTTTACCGATTGGACGCGCACCGCTCAGGCACATCTTGATTCCGTTATATTCGGCAGGGTTGTGACTTGCTGTGAACATCGCTCCGGGCATATTGAGTTTTCCGGCTGCAAAGTAGAGCATGTCGGTTGATGCAAGACCAATTCGGATTACATCAAGACCTTGTGATGTGATTCCAGCTGAGAATGCATCCGCAAAAATTGGCGAAGAAGGTCGCATATCTTCACCGATGACAACTGTTCCGGGTTCACGCTCTTGCTGTAGGAAACGAGTAAATGCAACACCGGTAGCAAAACAAAAATCTATAGTGATCTCTTTATCGACCAGCCCACGAACATCGTAGGCCTTAAAGATTGACATCTACTTCCTTCTAATTTGGTACTGCGCGAAGATGGCCGCGACGCACGCCAATGTGTGGAGCTTCGTGTGTACTCTCGACAGTTTGACCAACAACTTGTGGAGTTACTGAAGCTGCTTTGCGTACTGCATCTGCAATTGCCATCAGGTCGTCATCAGTAGGGCCAGATCCTGAGTGAGAAATCTCCTCTTTAATGACAGACCAACCGTTTGGAACAGTGAGTTTGCGTGCATGGAATTCGCATAAATCATAAGCATGCGGCTCGGCAAAAGTTGCAAGTGGACCGAGAACGGCGGTCGAATCGGCATAGATATAGGTAAGAGTCATGGTAGCCATGGCGCGACAAGTCGCGCGCGAGCACCCTCTACCTGTTCTTACTGCCGAAGTCATAGATAGAAGATTAGTGGGCTAAGTGTTAGCTATGGATTTAAGACACGAATATTTGCGGTAGGAAGTAGCGCACGCGTGAGTTCGCTTCCAGGAACCAATGGGAAATACCCAAAGCCACTCGGGGTTGCGATAAGTGCACCGCCATAGGTCACTTCACTTACCTCAGTAAAGTTAATGGTTCGTGCATTGTCTGGGACTTTAAAGGTTGCAATGCCCTCTCCCGTTATCGTAACTTTCTTCTCTTTCTTATTTGTAAAGAGAATAGAGATGTTGAGAGAGATCCTCTCTCCCGAAAAGACAAGTTCAGGGTTCAGTCCGCTGACTGCGAGAGAGTAACTCTTCATCTCCTGTGTTGAGGTACTCCATACAAAGTCAGATTTTGACTGTGCATATGTGGATGAATATACAGATGCGACGATTGGACGATCGGATGAAATCTTCAGAGCAAAGGTACTTGGCGCAAGCTGAGGATTGAGGGCAATCTCAGTAACAACGCCAGCTTTAATTATTCGATCATCAAAGCCCACGGGGATAAAAGAACCCTTTGTCGAGTTGAGCTCGACAGTAATTCTGGCATCAACATCACCGGGTGGCAGCACACGAAGTGTGTGACCGAGAGCTTTTCCTGAACGCTTCATCTGTGGAATTGCAGGGATCACGATCTCTTTCGATGGATCGCCCGAAGCATTAACCAAATCTCCGCCGAGTGATTGCAGACCTCGACCGCGTTCGTCGACAAGATAAGAATTTACTCGTCCGGAGCGAGGCGAGATATGTAGAGCAATACGTTTTGAGCCCGGATCCAAAGAGTCAAGATTTTGAATGAGTGAAGAGTTTGCTTTGAGAGTTATTACCTTAGGCGGACGAATTCCGGCTTCACTCCAAATTTCAATATCAATAATCGCATCACTCAAGCCGCTGTTGATGAGCAGAAGCTTGCCCTTGCTTGTGACATCGGCAGATCCACCAACAAACCATTGGGAGATTGCAGGTGCGGAACAGATAGTTGCACCCGCCCAAACTCCTTTTTTGATCTGCCACACAGGTGATGTCATATTTTTTGTATCAAGAATTGTTGCCGCTGTCCCTTGCGTTAAACGAAGAGTTCGTGCAGGTTTAAAGAGAACTGTCTTCTTGCCCAATATGCGAATTCCGGTCTGAGTGGAAGGAAGCGATACTGCGCTACTCTCCCCTGACGCAGTTACTGGGCAGACAACTGGAGGGAAATTTTCAGTGTAATCGCCTTTGGTGATTACAACATGAGTTTGATTACTGGCAAGGAGTGTTGCGCTAACGACTCCAATAATGACAAGAGGCCGGGTAAATCTCATGCCAGCTCCCTCTCTGAAATTTCACGTTTACGTCTTCCAGATGGCAATGCAAAGATGGTCACCACTAAAAAGACGATGAAGTGAAGTGAGATCCACCCTCGCCTTACCGAACCATCGTGAATGAGGATCACCGATCCTGCTTCTTCGACTGAAAATTGAGGTAGCCCCAGTTCGCTCTTAATACGAGTGAGGCGTTG
>JBJTKU010000162.1:0-3913 GCA_046096605.1 Candidatus Planktophila sp.
ACATGACAAGAGCATCAATTCCTGGGCCGTAATAATCTTTTCGCGAAGAGATTACTTCAAATCCTTCCGCGATATAGAGTGCTTGCGCCGCCAAGTTCTTAGTTTCAACCTCGAGGAAGATCGTTGGAGAGTTTTTTGAATAGGCCCAATCAATTAGCGAAGTGAGCATGTGACGGGCTATCCCTCGCAGGCGATAATCCGGATCTACAGCGATGGTCATAATGCTGGTATCTGATCCCTCTGCAGCGCACATCGCCCCAGCCCAACCGACTATCTGATGTTGGCTATTGCAGGCAACCAAATAATGGCGGGTAATTCCGTTATTGGCGACCTCTTCCTTAAATTGCCCCGCCGACCATGGATCATCTTTAAAAATCTCTTTCTCCATAGATGCAATGACAGGGATGTCCAGTGCGATCATCGAACGATAAGTAATTGTCATGATCGATCTGCCGTAGCAACAGCATCAGGTCTGCGCAGATAGAAAGGTTCAGAGAAGTTCTGTGAATCGCACAGTGAAACCAGCTTTGCAGCATCTGGATAGAGATCAAGGATGTATCCGTCGACATCTGAAGGAAAATTAACGGCAGGTCCTTCTATGCGAATTCCATCTTTATATCGTGCCCAATAAATCTCTTTACGACGAGCATCGATGGCAACGGTGTACTCGTTTTGATCTACAACGATGGCATCAAGGGAACAAATACCGACCACGGGAAGATTACGTGCTGCGGCAAATGCGCGAGCAAATGCAATACCAACGCGCAGACCCGTAAAAGGCCCCGGTCCCATGCCAACGACTACGCGGTCTGGATTAATTCCTTGCCCCATCGAATGCTTGACTAGATCTGCAACAGCGCTACCGTGATCAGTTGCTCCATCATGAAATCCTTGCCATAAAACTTCGGTGCCTCGTGCAATTCCAACAATCGTGCGCGAGGTTGAGGTCTCAATCACCAAACTTGTGGTCATAGCTCAATACCATCCCAGCGCGATCCGACTGCAGAGATAGTGACTACACGCTCTTCACTGCTGCGGTCGATAGTGATCTCAAGTCGATCTTCACTAAGGCGGGCTGATTCGGCACCGCCCCATTCAATAACTGTCAGTGAGTTCTCGCGAGAAGTGTCTAAATCCAAATCATCGAAATACATGGAAGCATTTCCTGCCTCAAGAAGTCGATAGACATCGACATGAATCAGGGGCATAGAACCTTCGTGGATCCGCGAGATAACAAATGTTGGTGAAGTGATATCTGAAATGCCAAGTGCTCGCCCCACTCCTTGGACAAAGACAGTTTTGCCGGCACCTAATGGACCGTTGAGAAGAATCAGATCTCCGGGATGACAAACTTTCGCCACTTTCTCGCCCAAGGCAGCCATCTCGACTGCATCTTTGATGTGATGTGTTGCAACTTCACGAGTTCCCATAATGTGTAAGGGTAGTAGATGACGAAAGGCCCTGGTCTCCCAGGGCCTTTCGCGATTACTTCCCTAAGTTACTGAAGTGACTTAAATAAAGGCACTCGGAACTTATTGTCATATGACAAGCCAACCTTGCGAGCAGTAGATGTGATCTTGCCGCCTAGAGGGAACCTGCCATCCTTGAGAGTAGTTGTCATCAGATTTGCTGCTGCCAACCACTGGTCTGCTGTGAATGCGCAGTGACCGGTTCCAGCACCTTGAGTTGCTGCCAAATCTGGCGATCCTGTCGCGGTGAACTTGGAGTACTTAGCCGCGGTCTTCTGCCACAAGACAACCAAGTTATTCTTTGGTGCGACATAGTTGCGAGATTTCTTCGCTTCTGTCATCGCCTTCATCTTCTCAGCAGCATATTGCTCAGCATAGGTATCGATATACCACTGAACAATTGAGGCAGGAACGAATTCGTCGGATTCGGACTGGAAGATCATCGTTGGCTTTGTGATCTTGCCAGAAAGTCCAACAATTGAAGGAATCTTTGCAACTGCTGCAGCATCTGCTGTCTCACGTGGTGTAGCAGCAAGTGCGCCGAGGATGCCAGCTACCGCTGTGTTACCACTGAGTGCAAATGAGAAGATATCTGCATCGGCTGCAATACGGGCTGCGTAATCGGTCTTTGTATTGTCATAGACCTTTCCACCTGTGAGCAGTTCACCGTCTGCAATGAGCAGTGTTCCGTAATTCAGAGTGGAACCCATATTTTCAAGCACACCAACTGCTGGAGCAATTGCCAATGGATATGTCTCAGCAGCACCGGTAGGTCCTGTTGTTCCATCTACGTGCTTGCTTCGTGTTGGCACACCTGCCATGAGACCCACAGCCAGCAACGCTGAACGTGAAGGAACACCTGCTGCTTGAAGTGCCTTACCTGCTGGACTTGCTGTATCTGGCCATGCACCAGACACAAGACCGTCAGAGAGTTTCTTCAATACGGTGAGAATCTTTCCAACGTTAGCCAGTTGCTCTTGTTGGCGTACAACTGGATCTGTTGAATATCCACCGACCTTGATTGTTGGATCAAAGAGGGCTTTAAATCCCCAGAGTGCATCACCAAAGTAGGCCATTAAGGCATCCTGTGGGTTTGCAGCAGGGCAAGCGAGAATCACACCATCGACTAGCTCTGGGTGCTTTTCAGCCAACATCTGTGAATGCATGGCACCTAGCGATGAACCCCAGGCAATAACAGTGTTCGTTGTCGGGAACTTTGCCATAAACGTTGCAATCAATTCCTTATTAGCAGCTAGGGCTTCTGCGGTATTGATTCCCTGTCGAGAAAAACCAGAACCTGCAACACCATAGCCAGCGGCAACTAACTTATTGATGATCGAGAGATCACCTGAACTAGCACCTGGACCAGGTTCGGCAGCGTTGGTCATTGTGTAAGGGCCAACTGGAGCAAGAGTTGCTGGGATATTCAATGGTGGACGAACTCCATGTGAATACACGAAGACCGTTCCATTGAAGTTTGCAGCAGCGATAAACGCATATGGCGCACCATCTGCGCCAACGCCACCACATTGTGTAACGAAGTTAGCGGTTGCACACAGAGGAGCAGCGTTTGCTGCAGTTGGTGCACCGACTACAACTGTTCCCGCAACTGCTACAACAGCAGCTGCTGAGACGATTCGAGATTTAAGTGAGATTTTCATCTTTAGAGTCCCTTCGCAGGCATCGCAGGACGCTTGTATGTTGATTCAACAACTGGTCCTGTACCTGAATCGGTTGTATAGACGGTGTACTTACCACCATCTGGTGTCAATGCACCTGTTGGTCCATAGGTTCCCATCCAGTATCCGGTTGCACCGACGTGTGCTGTCGCTGAATATCCGAGTGGAGTAAGGAATGGAGAAGGAAGTGTGGCTCCCTTAGTCTCAATGAGCTTAATCAAGCTGGCACGTGTGACTTTAGGTCCTGCAGCCTTCAACGCCTGAACGGTGAAGAATGCGTTAGACATACCAGCTACAACGTTATTGTCGAAGGTTTCATTTGGTTGAGCTGCTGCATAGATGCTCTGGAATAGCTTGATGTATTCATCAGATGTATCTGTTGGGGCTGGAGCAAATGAGAATCCCTTTGCGCCGTAGAGTAAACCAACAAGAGCCTTACTTGTATTTGCAATTGTTGTTGCATCTCCACCGACAGAACCCAGGATGAACTGAGTCTTTCCGACCCATCCACCTTGGTATGCCGCGCCAAGAAGAGCTGTGGTTGCAGATGAGACGCCGAACATGACTGTTACATCTGGTGATGCCGCTTTCAACTTAGTGATCCAACCTGCACCAGTTGCAGGAAGTGCCTGAGAACCTGATGCATAAGGAATCGCTAGATCGAAGGTGAGGCCACCTGTCTTGAATCCAGCAAGTGCGTCACGACCAAAGTCGTCATCCTGATAGATAAGTGCAATCTTCTTTCCAGGGTACTTATCCTTGATC